>JAYTHD010000490.1:0-4699 GCA_043732975.1 Verrucomicrobiota bacterium | reverse complement strand
CCGCTCCACCCAGCGCGCCCGCTCTCCATTCGTGTTCATCACCAAACACTACCACCGCCCGGCCGGCCCGGGATAGATGTGCTCGGGTTACCGCTTACGGAAGAATTTTGTCCCACACCCTCGGGACGGAACGGGCAAGAAACCGGATGACAATCGGTCCGGTTTTGGCACGTTCACCAATGGCATTTTTTGAGTTCCCAAAGCGGGCGATTGCATTGTCCGGCATCGCTTGGGTGTCGATCTCGACGGCCGGCGAGTTTCGACTTGATGTTCGTGAGCCGGTTCCGCAGACGTATCGAATCGTGACGTCCGGTCGCGCGGGCCAGCCGGCCGGCGCGGGAATGGAGTGGTTGCACGCGCGACGCGAGGGGACGGCCGATGAAGTGCTCCTGGGACGCCGCGTGGTCGTGCAATTGAAGCCAGGCACGGATCCGGATGCCGTGCTGCCAGCGGGCATTCCGCGGACGCATTTCTCCGCCACGCTTTGGATTCTGGAGCTCCCCGATGTCGGCGCGGCCATCGCGTTGACGGCTGAATTGGCGCCGCGAGCCGAAGTGACGGTCGTTCATCCGGTCCGGCGCCGCCTCAACTTTACGCAACGGGGCTATGCGCCGCGTCCGAACGATACGCTTTTTGATCAGCAATGGCATCTGGACAACCGCGATCCCGCGACCGGCGTGGCCCGCGGGATTGATCTCAATGTCCGGGCCGCCTGGGCGCTGACCCGCGGGACGAACGTGACCGTTGCGGTGGCCGACGGCGGGGTTCAGGTCACGCATCCGGACCTGGGTCAAACCGAGGGCGCACCGCACTACGACTTCTTTGGCGATCATCCGGGCGAGCCGATGAGCGATAGTGACGCGGTTCACGGCACGGCCTGTGCGGGCATCATCGCGGCGACCGGGAACAACAATCTGGGCGTGGTGGGCCTGGCGCCCGAGGCGCGATTGGCCAGTTGGCCGATCTTTGGTCTCTTCGATTTTGGCGATGGCGCCGGTCCGGTGGACGTCTTTGCCGACGATGCGTCGCTGGCCAAATTGTTTCGTTACAAGAATGACTCGGTGGCGGTGCAAAACCACAGCTGGGGCAGCAGCAGTCAGTCGCTGAGTTCCATCGATGCGCTCAGCGACGTCGCCCTCGGGGAGGCGGTGACGAGTGGTCGATCCGGCCTGGGTGTGGTGATCGTGCGTGCGGGTGGCAATAATCGCGAGGAGTTGACGAATTCCGATGATGACGGCTACGCGGCTGATCCACGAACCATCGCCGTCGCCGCCGTCCGTGCGGATGGCCGCGCCACGTCCTACAGCAGTCCCGGCGCGAATCTGCTCGTGGGCGCTCCCAGTGGCGATCCGATCTCGAACACCGAAGAGGATCCCGCCGACCAATATTGTCACGACGGACCTCGTGGGTTCCGATGGCTATAACACCGCCGACGGTGAAGCAGGGGATTATGACATCGGAGTAACGGGCTTCGATGGCACTTCCGCCTCCAGTCCGGAGATTGCCGGCGTCTGCGCGCTGATTCTATCGGCCAATCCGCGGCTCAGCTACCGGGACGTCCAGCAGATTCTCGTGCTCACGGGCCGTCATTTCGACTTCGCCGATTCCGATGTGCGTACCAACGGCGCCGGATTTGTCGTGAGTCATAACGTGGGCTTTGGTGTTCCGGATGCCGGCCTGGCGGTGCAAATGGCCCGCCACTGGAGCAACCGGCCCGCCGTGACACAGGTGTCTCAGGTCGACAATACGAGGCACTCCATCGCTGATAATACCCTGCGTCTGGAATTGTCCGGGCCGTCTTTGCCATCCTCCTTGAACTCCGTCCGCTGTTTGCCGTCCCAAGGGCCCCATGCGGAAACCGGCACGGCGTCGCTGCCACTGGTCTACGTGGGCCTGGGCAATACCAACATCGATTCGGATCTGCACGGCCAGGCCGCCTTGATTCAGCGGGGGGATAATTTCTTCTACAAGAAGATCGAACTGGCCGCCCGGGCCGGTGCCGAATTTGTCGTGATCTACAACAATGTTACCACCACGCCCCAGTTGCTGGTGATGTTTGGCACGGGCTTTACACCCATCCCGGCAATCTTCGTCAGCAAGGCGGATGGGGAGGCCTTGCGAAATTATGTGCTGGCGCAACCGGACAACACCGCGCGCCTCACCCTCAATCCCACCACGGTGCGCTGGACGGTGGACAATACGCTCCGGTGCGAGCACGTCGGTGTCCGGCTCAAGACCACTCATACCTCCCGGGCGGACCTGCGCATCACCCTGGTTTCGCCGTCGGGCACGCGCAGCATTCTGCAATTCATCAACAACGATACCGGGGCCGGACCCACGGATTGGACCTATTGGACGACCCACCATTTTTTCGAAAGCAGCTACGGCGAATGGCGGCTCGACGTGACGGATGAACGCTTGGGCAAGACCGGGAGCATCACTTCAGCGGAACTGATCCTCCAGGGAACGACCATCCTGGATACCGACCACGACGGCTTGGATGATGATTGGGAGCGCGCGGCGTTTGGGGACCTGCGCTATGGGCCGCGGGATGATCCGGACGGCGATGGACTCATCAACGCCCGGGAACAATGTCTGGACACGAACCCCGGACGGTTTGATCCGATCATCCCGTTGGCCTTTGAACCGGTGGAAGGCGGATTGCTCCGCATCACCACGCCGGCGAATCCGGGCCGGTATGCCGTCGATGGGGCGGCAGTGGTGGAGGGACCGTATTCATCGTTGGGTACGCTGACGAACGATGCGCCGTATTTGCAGATTTTCACTCCCGCCCAAGCGGCGCCGGGGAACGGCCAACAATTTTTCCGCACGCGCCGGCTGCCGTAAACTCAGACCGTGGAATTTTCGGGGCGTAGGGAAGGAATCATTGGAGAATTCATTTCTCCTGGACTTCGGTGAATTGGCAATGGGGTGGCGATAGGTGGAACTGGTCGCGCTGCGACCAGTGGCGCCGCGTAGAGCGGCGCAACGAACGGACTGGCGCGTCACCCCGCACTGGCCCCCGGCCGCGGCCCCGCTCTGCGCGAGCGCGGCAGTCGCCGTACGACTGCCGCCACCTCCCGCTAGTTCGATGCCCGGCGCGCCCGGCCGCCGGCCCAGTCGCGGAGGCGGCGAATCTGTTCATCCATGGTCCGCGCCAGGGGCACCGTCGAACGGATGGCCTGGTCCACGTGCTCGGTGTTGACTTCGATCCCGGCGTGGAAGGCTTCGTAGAGGGCGCTGTTGATCGCTTCTTCGAGTTCGGCGCCGCTGAAATCCGTCGCCGCGGCCGCGAGCGCGTCGGTGGCGAAGTCCGCGGGATTCCGTCCCCGTTTCGTCAGGTGAACCCGCAGGACCTGCACCCGCTCCGCCAGGTTGGGAAGGTCGACAAAGAAGATCTCGTCGAGTCGACCTTTGCGCAGTAGTTCGGGGGGTAGATGCGAGATATCGTTTGCCGTAGCGACCACGAAAACCGGGGAACGCTTTTCGGAAAGCCAGGTGAGAAATGTGCCAAAGACCCGTGCGGCCGTGCCGCCGTCACCGGCGGCTCCGCTGGCGGCTCCGGCGAAAGCCTTGTCGACTTCATCGATCCACAGGATCGCCGGCGCGACGCTTTCCGCCACGGCGATGGCGCGGCGCATATTTTCCTCGGAGGAGCCCACGAGGCCGCTGAACATGCGGCCCATGTCAAAGCGCAGGAGCGGGAGTTGCCACAGGGTGCTGACGGCTTTGGCGCAGAGACTTTTTCCGCAGCCTTGGACACCCAGCAACAGCATTCCGCGGGGAGCGGGCAATCCGAAGGCCCGTGCCTCCGGGGTGAAGGCCATCGTCCGTTTCACCAGCCAGTCCTTGAGGATATCGAGACCACCGACCTGACTGAAGTCCTCGGCCGTGGGATAATACTCGAGTAAACCGGACTTCCGCACGATCTGCTGCTTTTCGGCAAACACCGCCTGGACATCTTCGCCCGAAAGGCGGCCGTCGGCGACGATGATCTTGGCGAAGACATTCTCCGCCTCGCCGAGCGTCAAGCCGAGGGCCGCCCGCAGCAGGCGTTCACGCCCGCCGGCATCCAGATCCACCCGCACCTGTTTCAGTTGGGCGACATCCTGGACGATCCGGTTCAACAATTCGCCCAACTCCTCCTCCCCCGGCATCGGCAGAGGCAGCACGGTGAGTTCCTTCTCCAGCTCGGGGGGCACTTCCAAAACGGGGCCGACCAGGATGACGGTCTTGAGGCTGTGCTTCAGGTTCAGGGCGATGTCCTTGAGTCGTCGAATGACCTGGGGATGCTGGCGGTCGAGGAAGGGGTGAAGGTCCTTGAAGAGAAAGAGGGCCGGCTCCACATGTTCCAGAATGACCTCGAGGGCGGCCAGGGGATCGCGCGTGGCGGCGGCGTGACTTTTGCGCGATTGCAAACTGGTACCACCGGCGACCAACCCGGTGCAGCAGGACCACTCATAGACCTTCTTGCCGCGTCGTTCTGCCAGGGCCGTGACGAGTTCCTGAACCCGCAACTCCTCGTGCGAGACGACGTAGATCAGAGGATAGCGGGATCGAACCAGTAACTCCAACTCGGCGGCAAACGTGGCGGACACAGGGCCAAGGTGGTGGGGGAATCAGTAGCGCATGTCCGCGACCGTTCGTCCCGCCGGGATGAACGGCAGCACGTGCTCGGTGTAGGGCGTGATGACGTCCA
>JAYTHD010000489.1:0-3473 GCA_043732975.1 Verrucomicrobiota bacterium | reverse complement strand
TGCTCTGGTTGCGCATCCCCGAACAAAAGCGCGCCGCCTGAATGGGAGCGTCAGCTCTGGCCGACCCGCTGATCCAATTGCTGGCGGATCTGTTCCAGTTGGGCGACGTCGGACTCCGGCCGGCGAATGCCTTGCGGATGTGTCTCCGCGGTGGCGATCCGTCCCCGCAAATGCAGGAACTGGGCGCAGGTGTGCTTGTACGCCGGCACGGGCGTCCGAAAGGCCAGCATGCCGAGGTATTGCAGCCAGTCGTTCACGGTCAACCACCGGTCATCGCCCGCGGCAAACCACCGATCGCGTGAGGCAAACGCTTCCACGTGAAACGCCGACAGACCCAGCAGGTAATCGCTGCCCCATTGGATCATATCGATCGCCAAGTCATTGCCCGTGTAGACGCGAAAATCCGGACGGGCGACGTCGCGGGTCGCCAGTCGTTGCCACTCCTGCTCACGCGAAAGGGAACTATGCTTGGCACCCACCAGCTGCGGAATTTCCAGGAGCGCATGAAAGGTGTCGGTGTCCCAGATGCGTCCGAAAGAAACGAACATTTCCCCCAGTTCGAACCCGAGGAATTCCGGCACCGCACGACCCACCGCGCGGAACACCGCCACCAGCTCGTTCCGTTCCAGGTTTTTAATGCCGGTGCACGGAAAGAGAATCGGCGTGCCGCCGGCGGCCTGAATCGCCGCAGCTTGGCGCACATAAAGCTCCGTCGGATCCCCCGCTTCCCCTTCAATGAAGGCACCCGCGACAAACCGCCGGCCATGCGCCATCTGCCTCATGAGCTCCAGGAGGTGCGTCCGTTCCGTCATACTCAGCAGATTGGCGTAACCCGTGTCCATGTTGACCGCCGGGGTCAAACCCGCGGCCCACGTGCCCTCCACCAGCGCCGCCCAACCGTCGAGGTCCGGTCGACCATCCAACTGAAAGGGAAGCAGGACGGCGGAGATGCCGTCCACGGGGCGGTTGAGTCGATAAGGTGGCATAGGGAGAGCGCTGCAATGACGAATGACGAATGACGAAAGGAAAAAGGAAATTACGGTCTACTCAGCAGGGTCGCCGGGAGAATTTGTGTCGGCATCAACGGTATTACCGTCGTCGCCACTGGTCACCTCCGTCTCGACGTGACGCCCCTTGGCACCGGGACCGATGACCACGACAAACTCGCCCTTACGGCTTCGGCGCTGCAACTCGGCCGACACTGAGACAGCGGTTCCCCGCAGCCATTCTTCAAATTTCTTGGAAAGTTCCCGCGCCACGGCCAGCGGTCGATCCGGAGCGGCGACGGCGATCTCGCCCACCAGCTTTTCCACCCGGTAGGGCGATTCGTAAAGCACCACCGTCTCGTTCGCCGCGAGCAATTCCCCGAGCCGACGGGCCCGTTGACCGGATTTCACCGGCAGGAAGCCGACAAAGCGAAAGGCATCCGTGGGCAATCCGCTCGCGGTCAGCGCCGCAATCAGGGCACAGGCGCCCGGCACGGATTCGACGCGCAACCCCGCCGCCACGCACGCCGCCACCACCCGCTGCCCGGGATCGCTGATTCCCGGCGACCCCGCGTCCGTCACCAAGGCCAGGCGTTGTCCACCGCGGAGGCGATCCAGGATCTCTTCACTGCGACGTGCCTCGTTGAATTTGTGATAACTCAGCAGCGGTTGCCGAATGCCAAAATGGGTCAACAACTGGCCCGTGTGCCGGGTATCCTCGGCGCAGACGGCATCGCATTCCCGCAGGACCCGCAGCGCCCGCAGCGTGATGTCCTCCAGATTACCGATGGGTGTGGCCACCAGATAAAGCGTACCGGCCACGAGCGGCGGCCGCGGCGCGGTCCCCTCGGCCGGCAATCCGGTTGGCACAATTGACATCCCGGCAGCAAAGCCGGCAGAAGCCCCATTGAGAAGCAGAAAACCATTTCCCGGGAAGAGCTACAAAGGGAAAGGTGATTTTAAGGGCTCACCCCATCTCGGCGACTTCGCGGGTGGCGTCACGCTCCCAAGCCCGATTGGGCGGGAGACAATTCGCCACTCCCGCTATTTCGGTGTGGGGGAAAAGGAGCGGAAATGCATTCCCTGGGTGTCGATCGAACCGGCCGAAACGCTGATGCCGAAATATTTCCGGACCAGATCATACTCGGGGAGTTTTTTGAAATCGAACAACCCTGTGAACTCACCCTTCGACATCCCGGCCTTGGCCAGCATGTCGCTGCGCAACATGCCCCAGGTGCTGCGCATGGTTTCGCGTTGATTTTCGTAGACAAAAAAGCCCGTGCCCAGCCCGCCCACCCTTTCCGCAGCCGCGGTCAGTTCCCGGTTTTCCTTCAGGGTTTTCCCAATGCCATCGGCGCTCCGGATATATTCCTCGATCATGGCCGGTTGCCGGCTGAAGGCCACGTACCCTCCACTGCTCACATATTCCAGCCTGCCATCCATGGTGCCCGGCATCGGCAGCGGCATGCTTTGGATTTTCTTGCCGGCGACTTCGCGCTCCTTGCCCGTACCCGCGCCTCCCGGAGCCAGACCGGTCAGGGCGCGGACTCCGACCACCAGTTCGTCGGCACCGGGCGACGACAGGAGCGTGAGGGTCGGCGCGTTCTGCAGGTCCTCCGGCCTCTCGCCCACGGCGGGACGCTGATACATGACCAGGTCATCGCCCAGATTGTTGAAGAGCGATTTCCGCAGATCGAAGTTCTGGTCCTTATCCTTCCCGGCCGCTCCGACCATCATGTTGAACATGCCGCCCAATTGCGGCGACAAGGCCTGCAGGGACTCCTCCAGCGTGCCCATCGCCTTACGCCAATCGAGGCGCAGTCGGAAGAACTGGACCACGTCCGCCGGCACAAACGGCAAGGGCGCGGCATCCTTGGTCCCGAAAGTCAACAGCTTGAACAAGCCTCGCCGCTCGGATTCGGGGACGTTCAAATGCAACTCACCCCGGCTGCCGTCGGCTTCGGTTTTGGCGGTGAAGCTGACGGTCCGCAGTCCGCTCAACCCCAAGGCCTTGAACGCTCCCTGGGCATCGGTACCGACGTTTTCGAACATTTCATTGTCGCCGAGCGATTTGACGAGGGCGGCACTCAACACCTTCCAATGAATCCACCCATAGGCCTGGGCATCGCGAAAACGCGGTTCGCTGCCGGCAAACTCGGCCTCCTCGCCGAGCGCCGGCACCGTGCCGCCGGCAATGCGGGCCACCAACTTCTCCAGGGGCGCGGCCGCATCCGAAATCAACAGCGCGGAATCCACCTGGCCAAACACATACGTCTGTTTGGACGGCTTCTTGGCTACTTCCTCATCCTCATCCTCGTCCTCCTTCGCGGCGGATTTCTTGGGCGCCGGCGGCTTCGGCTCGATCACCACGGTGGTGAATTCGACATCGCGGATCTTGTCGGTCTTCGGATTCCGCCCGGCCTCCACCAGCTTCTTGCGCACCTCTTCGAGACGCTTCTTCAACTCCGGGGCCTTGTCCTTCGCATC
>JAYTHD010000488.1:0-15454 GCA_043732975.1 Verrucomicrobiota bacterium | reverse complement strand
GCCTCTTCGAGGATAGTACGCCGGGCGAACTCTTCGTCACCATGGCAAAGGAAGGCAGCACCATCGGCGGACTGATGGACACCATCGGAGCCCTGACCTCGATGGCGCTGCAGTACGGCGTGCCGCTCGAATCATTGGTGCGCAAGTTTGCCCACCAGCGCTTTGAACCGAGTGGATTCACCAAGAATCCCGACATCCGCCAGGCGTCGTCCATCATCGACTACGTCTTCCGTTGGATGGGGTGCCAGTTCCTAAAAGGATACCGGCAAAGCACCACGCCTGATAACACCCAAGGCGAGTTACCGATTCCCGGCCTGCTGGAGGAACTAAAAAAAAAGATCAATCGGCCGGTAATGGAACTGCCTTTGTCCGAGGAGGGTAATTCTGAAATCCTCGTCAAGACCGCGGCCGGGATCCGCAATATTGGGAATGGGAATGAGTATGGAAATGGCCACGACAACAGCCATGGCCGGTCTCTGACGTCCACAATTCAAAATCAAAAGGACGCCCCGCCCTGCCCCCGCTGCGGCCACATCGCCGTCCGCAATGGGGCGTGCTACAAGTGTTTGAATTGCGGTGAAAGTCTGGGCTGCTCCTAGACCGAATTGAATTGAAGCATCGACCAACCCCGGGGGAACTTCACCCCTGGGGTTTTTGTGGACCGCTCCCAGGGTCGCGACGCGTCGCGTCACTTCCGATTTTCCCAAAAGCTACAGGTCGGACTTTGCCATCCCAGCTTTCATGAGAAGCCCGATTCGATCACGTTTTGATAATCGAGACGCTGGGGTTACCAGGCAGGAGACGTTGCGAGCAGCTTTCGCGATGACTGAGAACTCCGGGCTGGCGGAGGCACCAACCGACTCGTCGCGACCCATCGGAGATCCGCCCGCCAATCGCCTCAGCTGAAACAAAGTCCTTGCGACGCTCCATTTCGAGGCAGACGTTGTGGGGTTAGAGCAGAACGCAAGAAGCAATGCGTCCCAGCTGCGCCGCGTTGAAAAAAACAGTCTCTAATTATTAAACATTAAACACCGATGTCGAATTCGCGCCGCGGACCGATTGCGAGTCCCGATTTTAATCAACCCACCAAGCCCATCGGGGAGTTTGCGGGGATGCCGGATTTCCCGTGGTGCACCTTGGGCCAGCACGTGAACATCGGCGGTTCGGTAGGGGTCGTGGTGGAGATCGTCAACCAGTCGATCAAGCTGCGCACAGTGGAGCGGACCAACCAGAGCTTCAATACCAACCGTTTGCTGATACTTTATGGACCTCGCCCCGAAATGTTGGCAATCCATCGGCCAACGGAGGAACCGCGGAAAGTCATTCAAGCACCGGTGGTCACTGCTCCGGCGCCTCCAGGGGAAGTGAGGCGTGATATCCTGGAGTGTCTCGATTTTTCGACCCCGGTGAAACCCATTGCCGAATGGATCACTCAACTGAACTTTCCCAAGTGTGCCTATGGTGCCCATGTGGAAATCGGCGGCTACACGGGCATCGTGGTGGAGATCGTCAAGCAGCAATCGGTACGGGTCCGCTCCAAGGAAGGGACCTCCCGGACCTTCAATGCCGACACACTCCGGAAAATCTGCGGCCAAGCCTAAGAGCCTGTTTGAAAATTGAAAGGGGGCCTGCGGCGAGGGGTTTTTGGGGTGGCCCAGGCGGCGAGGTCGGCGCATCCCCAAAGTGGGCTGTGCCGTCCGAGCCAACGCAGGCCACGGCAAAATGAACCCCACCAGGAAAGCAAATCTGCCTTTCCACAGAAAGGCGAAAGGCAATTTCCTTTCAAAGACGGACTCGCCATCGGCTCAAACCAGGTGTCTGTGAAATTCACCGGGCAAGCTTCTGATCATCACGCCCGGGACAAGGGCTGACCCAAATCGACGTTCGCCTTCGCATCATCTGCGAGATAGGTTCCGCGTCGTGAAGCTCGTTGCCTGGATCAGTTCCATGCTCGCCGCCCTTGATGATTCCGGCGTTACTCCGTCCAATCCCGTGCAGGAACGGAACCCGGTGATCCTCGTCCACGGCATCTACTCGGACTCCCGGGATATGGCGCGCATGGCCCATTACCTTCGTCGAAATGGCTGGGAGGTATTTACGCCCGACATGACCCCAGCCGATGGCCGGGTCGGCCTTGATCAACTCGCATCGCAATTGGCCGCCTATGCGGAATATCACGTGCCGGGGAGGATGTTTGATCTTGTGGGTTTCAGCATGGGTGGACTTGTCAGCCGATATTACAGGCAACGGCTTGGCGGGCTTCATCGCGTCGATCGGTTTGTAACAATTGCGGCGCCCCATCACGGAACCTTCATGGCGAATTCACACTTTCGGACAGGCGGCCGACAGATGCGCCCGGGGAGCGATTTCCTCCGTGACCTGGTGCGCGATTCGGACCGGCTATCCGAGGTCCAATTCACGTCGTTCTACACTCCGCTCGATTTGATTATTGTACCGGCACGCAGTTCCGAGATGGAGGAAGCTTTCAATGTCCGCATCTGGGCGGCATTGCATCCGTCATTGATCCTCGAAAAACGCTGCCTCCGCGCCGTCGCCGACACGCTGCTTGCCCGTCTCGGTTTAAATGGATCCCGCCGTCAGAGTGATCGCAGAGTCAGGGAAACAGGCACCATGCAATAATCCTAACCGTTCAAGGCAAGCCCACGCCGCCGCATGACCCCATTGCCCCTACCGATTCTTCAGGTGGTAGACTCCGAATTCGTGAAGTAGATAAAACAAAAAGCGGCTGATTGCGCAGCCGCCCCGGACTCGTTGGTCAACGCAGGCACCTACTTCGTGATTTCACGAGCCGTGGTGTTACTCACGACGGTCCGAAACTTCGCTGCGCTCGCGAGCCACTCCCGTAGTTGTTGATTGGTGGCCGACAGATCGAGGAACGCTGCCAGTCGATCGGGCGATGGAGTGCTGATGGTGATCCGGTGGGTGAAATCCGTGCGGCCTGCGATGATGCGATAGACGTTGATCTTCGCGTCCTTCAAACCGTTCGCGTCGAGGATCGTGCGCAGTTGATCGAGTGCCTTCAGATATTCGGCTTCGTCGGTGACAACTGCCAGTGTGGTGTAGAGTGAGCCGCCTTTGTCCGAGCCGTCGAAGCGCAGCCCTTGATACAACGTGCGCGAACCTGTTTTGCGAAGGGCGTCCAAGTGCCGAAGCGTTTGCAAGATCCCGGGATCGCTTTCGATCGCCAGGGTATTTTTCGTCATTTCGGCCACCGAGGTGGCGGAGACGACTGAACGAACCCTGCCGGTCTTTCGGCCATCCATCTGGGTCTCGTACACGCGCACGAAGTTGTCGACGCCGAGCTTGGCTTTGGCCGCCGCGTTGTACTGCGTGATCAACATCGCATAGTTGCCGGGATCGTCGGTATCGATTTCCAGAATGGAAATCACGCGGGCGAGGGGGGTTATATCAGCGGCGTACACAAGGCACGCGGCGAGAAGCGTCATAGCGGACGCCAAAAACTTACTGGAGGTGTTCATAGCTGGATTTTGTCGAGGCAGTTACTGATAGATTTGCTTTTTCGACGCTCCGAGAAAACGGAGATTTGCTTTCTCGGGGGCGTTCATTTTCAGGCACCCTGCGGTGCTGGTGCCGATGCTGCAAGGTGTTTCTGGGACCGAAGTCCCTATCGGGGGGGTGGCGTGGCCGCAATCGAGCGGGAAGTGCGGGACGTGAAGGATGCGGCGGAAGCGCAGGGAATTCGTCGCTTCCGGCGCCGGGCGGAGGAAAATACGGAATTGGCGGCGGTCACTTGTCGTCTGAGGGCAAACTGTCACATAGTCAATGTTTGACCCCATTGCCTTCAGTCCACGTTCCGCGCCCAGCCTACCGGCCTCACGGCGTGCGGAGGCGGTAGAGGCGGCTGGGATAGCTCTTCCACTGCGGATCGCTGAAGGTGGCCGTGCCGCCGGCAAGGGTGTTCGTGCTCAGGGGCGACCAGACGGGATGGGCGAGATCGGTGGTGGCTTCCACGACGAACGACAGACCAGTGGTGCCGGTGACCTTGAACCCGAACTGCCCGGCCTTCACCCCGAAACTGGCATCGCCGGTCTGAATCAGTGAGTTCCACAGCACTGCCGGGCGTCCGCCAAACGTCGCACCCCAGCCCGTGGTCCCCGGGAGATAATAGATGACGGCGTTGTCGGCAAACACGAAAGTGAGCAAGGTAACGCTCGGCGCGTTACCTTGAAAATAGACTCCCTTCAGGCCAGAGCATTCCTCGAACACATTGTTCACGATGGTGTTGACGCTGCTGCCAATCGTGACGCGGGTCAGGCCGATGCACGCTTGGAACGTGTAGTCTCCGATGGTGTTGACGCGGTTGCCGATCGTCACGCTGGTCAAGCCGGAGCAGCCATAGAACGCCTCATACCCGATGTTGGTGACGCTGTTGCCAATCGTGACGTCAGTCAGGCCGGAGCAGCCAGCGAATGCATCATCCCCGATGCGGGTGACGCTGTTGGGGATCGTGTAGCTTCCGCCCTGACCTGCGGGAAACAGAACCAGCATCGCTTGTGCCTTGTCGAACAACGCACCGCTCAAACTGCTGTAAACCGGATTGGATACGTCCACTGAGAGGTTCGTCAGGCCGGTGCAGCCACCGAACGCACCATCCCCGAGGCTGGTGACGCTGCTGCCAATCGTGACGCTCGTCAGGCCGGTGCATTTCTCGCACGCAAAGTCCCCGAGAGTGGTGACGCTGTCGGGGATCGTCACGCGGGTCAGGCCGGAGCAGCTAAAGAACGCGCTGGTCCCGATGATGGTGACGCGGTTGCCGATCGTGATACTCGTCAGGCCGGAGCAGCCATAGAACGCCTCATACCCAATGCTGGTGACGCTGTTGGGGATCGTGACACTCGTCAGGCTGCGGCAGTGAGAGAACGCTTGGCTCCCGATGACGGTGACGCTGTTGCCAATCGTGACACTCGTCAGGCGGGTGCAGGCATAGAACGCATCGGCCCCGAGGGTGGTGACGCTGTTGGGGATCGTCACACTGGTCAAGCCGGAGCAGCTAAAGAACGCGCTGGTCCCGATGATGGTCACACTGTCGGGGATCGTCACGCTGGTCAGGCCGGAGCAGCCAGTGAACGCTTCGTATCCAATGCTGGTGACGCTGTTGCCAATCGTGACACTCGTCAGCCCGGAGCAGTCATAGAACGCACCAGCCTCGAGGGTGGTGACGCTGTCGGGGATCGTCACGCTGGTCAGGCTGGTGCGCCCAAAGAACGCACCATCCCCGATCTTCGTAACAAGCAGGCCATTGATCGTATCGGGAATCACCACCCCAGAGTCAGGGCCGGTATATCCCGTGATCGTGATCTGGTTGTTATTGGTCGTGTAATTGTATTGCGCCTGCACGGCCACGGGCAGGACCAGCAACAGCCACAAGAGCAGTGGCGCTACAACCACACGACGTAGGCGCGCGGCCCAAGTGGGTTGGTTTACTGATAGCAGGAATTTGCTTTTCAACGCTCCGCGGAAAGGGAGATTTGCTTTCTCGGTGGCGTTCATTTTCAGGCACTTTGTGGCGCTGGCGCCGCCGATGCAAGGCGTTTTTGGGTAGCTCCGCTTAATTTGGAGTGGTGGCGTGGCCGTAATCGAGCAAGGGGCGAGTGCCAGATGGTGCGAGAGTCGGTTTTCGGGTGGCTTTTGGATGCGTTGGTGCGCCTCGATGCTGTGTATCATCAATCGGTTATCACGTTTTCGTAGTCGGGCATCGTAGTAGAGGCAATGGGGTCAAACATTGCTGATTGACATTTCGCCTTCAGACGACGGGTGAACGCCGCCAATTGCGTGCTTTCCACCGCCCCGCGCCAGAAACGACGAGTCCCCCGTGCCGCTGCCGCCGGGTCGTTCAATTCCCGCACCTCTCGCATCACCTTTACCAACCGAAGACCGCTCATGCCGGTGCACCGGTCCGCGCTTGAAAATGGGTCCCCATGGGGATCAACCGGCGCAGCAAGTCCGCTTTCTTTTCCGCCGCCGACAATTCCACTGAGATTTCACCGGCGGACTGGGCCGTGATCAAGAGTCCTCCGGGAGTGAAGTAGCTGGTGACATGCTGCACCCGCTGGACGTGCCGTCGGTCCAGCCCGTCGGCAACCCGGAGAAAGGCCGCCAGATAATTGACCCGCAGGCGCTGCGATTCCTCCAATCGGGCAAAGTCGGCATGTTGTTCCAGGTCCGGGAGGCTCTTCCGGTGGTAGCGGGCTGTCTCGGCAACGATTTCCACCTCGTCCGGCTGCAGGCCGCCCCACTGCTGTTCACGGATCAATCGCGCCGTGGCCTTGTGATGCCCGCTGCCGGTCGGATGCGATAGCGCCCAGCCGATGTCATGCAGGAGCGCGGCGCATTCCAATAGTTGTCGATCACGATCCGACAATCCATGCCAGTGTTGGAGTTGATCAAACAACTCCAGGGCCAGATGAGCGACGTGCCGGGTGTGTTCGGGTTCGGTCTCATAGCGAGCCAGGAGCACAGCAGTTTCGCCAGTCAGGACGGGGTCCAACAACACAGTGGGGGCATAATGGAACGGCCCCGAACTGCCAAGAACCCGTTTTGACCAAAGAGCCTGTTGAATCACCGGGAAAACAATGCATCCCAACTCAGTTTGAGCGCCAATCCCAGTACCACGACCAGCAGCACCGGTCGGATGAAGCGATGGCCTCGCTGCAGCACCATCGAGGAACCGAAATGGGCGCCCACCAATTGCCCCAAAGCCATCGCGCTCCCCAGCCGCCACTGGACCTGTCCCAACCAAAGGAACATGCCCAAGGCAGCCAGATTGCTGGTCAGATTCATCGCCTTGGTCCAGCCCGTGGCCTGACGCAGATCCAACCCGAGAAAGGCCACCGTCAACAGCATCCAGAAGGATCCGGTCCCGGGCCCAAAGAACCCGTCATAAAATCCCAACGCCAGGCCCGCCACCAGCGCGAAGCCGGTGACCCCCACGCGCGCCGATTGCGCTTGCTGACCCAGCTGCGGCTTGAACCAGAAAACGGCCGCCACTCCCACCAGAAGAAACGGGACAAGTTGCCGCAACAACACCGGATTCAATCGATGAACGGCCGCAACTCCGAGGCAGGCGCCGACCAGGGTTGCGGCGGCGCCGAGACCGATTCCCGGCAACTGCAAAAGCCCGGCCCGCGCAAACCGCCAGGTGGCCAGGGCGGTGCCACAACTTGACTGCAGCTTATTGGTGCCGAGGGCCAGCGGCGTTGGCAGACCGGCCCACAAAAGCGCCGGAACGGTCAACAGCCCGCCGCCACCGGCGATGGCATCGATGCCACCCGCCAGCATTCCCACCAGAAAAAGGACGGGCATCAACCAATAATCCACGCCCCCAGAATCGATCCCACCGCCGTCCCGCCAAATCGGATCCCGGAATTCTTCCAACGTCCCGACCCGCACGACAACGACACTTCCAAAGAATATTGACCGCGGATGACACGGATGACACGGATGACACGGATGACGCGGATCGATTCGAAAAGTAGGGTTCCGCATCTGCGTTATCCGCGCCATCCGCGGTTCAATTTCGGAAAGTGTCGCGTCCGGTTTGGCAAGGTTCTGGCAGTTCATCCAGATTGATCGCATGGACTTGTTGAATCTCGGCCGGGGCCGGTTGCGTGGCCTTCTGGCCGGGTGCTTCGCCCTGCTGGCTTCCGTGGCTTCCCTGGTTTCCGCCGCGGGCACCACCCATCTGGTCTGGCACTGGTCGAACCCCCTACCCTTCGGCAACAACGTCGCGGAGTTGATCGGCGATACCAATCGCTACTACCTGGCCGTGGCGGATCACGGGCAGGCCTATCTTTCCGAGGACCTTTCCGGCTGGACGCCCCTCAAGACACAGACCCGGAGATTCCTGCGCGGCGCCACGTTTCATCCTCTGGGCACGGATACAAACGCCTCGGTCATCGTGGGCGAAAACGGTACCATCCTACAACTGCGCGGCACTCGGGAACTTTCCACATTGACGTTGCCAACGACGGATTGGCTCGAGGGCGTGGCTTCTTCGGGGAGCCGGCTGGTTGCCGTGGGCGACAACGCAGCGATTTACTCTAGTGACGACGGGACCAACTGGGTGCGACGCAGCGCCCCGATTTCCGCCTGGTTGCGCAGCGTGACCTGGCGATCGACCGCGGGTGGCAGCGCGCTCTTCGTCGCCGTCGGTGAAGGCGGACAAATCATCGTCAGCGCGGACGGAACCTCGTGGACCAAGCGCAACAGCAACTCATCCGCGGACCTGAACCGCGTCGTCGCCACGCCGACCGGCTTCCTGTCGGTGGGCGCGGGCGGCGTTGTCCTGGTAGGTTCCGCCGACGGTCAGCGCTGGACGGCCGCCCAGTCCGGCGCCACGGATGACCTCTTTGCGGCAACTACGGAGACACGCACGGTCCTGGGTCTGTCGATCACGGTTCCCTTGGTGGCTGGTTCGCACGAGTTGCGTTCCGCCGTCAGTCGCGGCGCCACCTTTCTCTGGACCGACGAATTGGACACCCGCCGTCCCGCGCCCGCGCCCAGCAGCAGCTACTATGCGGCCCTCTACGATGGCACCCGTTTTTTGCTGGGCGGGCAGGCCGGGCTCATCATTTCGGGCGAACGTAGCACCGCCATCGATCAAGCCCTCCTCTGGACGCCATTTGACAGTCCACCCCGGGCGGTGCTTTGGGATGTCACCAGCGCCGTCGCCGTGGGCACGAACATTTCGGCCGCACTGGTCAACGGCTCCGTGGCGGTCTCCACCAACCGGACGACCAACCACCTCTATAGTGCGGTCGGTTTTGGACCAACAATGTTGCAATCGGACAACGGAGTCAGTTGGTCGACGGCCTTGATCCCCGCGAGTGCCTCGAATTCCGTATTCCTCGGCGTGGGTGGGCGCTCCAATCGGCTGGTGGCTGCGGGTTCCGGTGGGCACCTGGCCTATAGTCCCGAATCGTACGAACCCCTGCTCAGCACCAAGCTCTTCACGAATGGCGCCACCGTCACCACGATCATGATCACCAACCATGTGAACACGCTCGCCCTTGCCTGGCTCGCATCGCCGTCGGGCGTCACCAACGATCTGCAGGGCGTGGGCGCCAACGATTCACTCTTCGTGGTGACCGGGGGGAATGGAACGATCCTTACGAGTCCCAACGGGCAGAACTGGACCCGGCGAACCACTCCGGGTTCACGGTTCATTAGTAGCGTGGACTCCGGGCCGGCCGGGTGGGTGGCCGTCGGTGAAACCGGCACCCTCTGGCAAAGTGTCGATGGCACCACTTGGACGCCGCAGGTTTCGGGCACGACGAATTGGCTGTGGCGGGTCCGCTACTTGAACGGGCAATACCTGAGCGTCGGACAGAACGGCACCATTCTGGCAAGCACCGACGGCCTCCATTGGTCCCCGCGAAACAGCGGAGTGACGAATTGGCTGTACGGCATCCATTCCGTCGACAACACCTATTACTCGGTGGGCTCCCAGGGAACGGTCCTCGTGAGCCCTGACGCGAAGACCTGGACACTGGCCGACACCCTCACCGGAAAGCCTCTGTACGGCCTGACGTCGGCGCGCGGCCAGTTGCTGGCCGTCGGGTCCGAGGGCGTAATCCTGCGGGCGCAAGCCGGACCCTTCGCCAGTCCGCCGTCCATTGCCAAATGGCCAATCAACAACACCAATCAACTCTTTCTCATCAACGGGCATTTGGACCAACGATTCCGGGTCGAGCGGTCGCAGAATCTGGGATCGTGGACTCCGGGCGCCGAAGTCGAAATCAATTCGTCGGACGGCGCTGTCTTGATTCTGGATGCCACGCCCAATGCCAGCGACCTTCAATACTTCCGCGCCGCGGAACAACCCTGACCGGGCGATCCCTCACCCACCGCTTTGTCCCTCTTCCCAATTGTTCACGAAGGAGCCGACCTGCTGGTCCTGCACAAGCCCGCGGGTTTGGTCTGTCATCCGACCAAGGCCGGTCCCCTCTCCAGTCTGGTCAGTCGCGTCCGGCTACATCTGGGTGCCGGGACCGAGCCCCAAATGGTGCACCGACTCGATCGGGAAACCAGCGGGGTCATGATTTTCGGCAAGACCACCGCCGCGGCCGAGGAGTTGCGTCGTCTCTGGGCGCTCAGCGTGGTGACCAAGGAATATGTGGCGCTGGTCCACGGGCACGTCGCCGAAGATGGCGTGATCAATGCACCCCTCGGCCCGGATGAAGCCAGTGCGGTGGCCATCAAGGATTGTGTGCGAATCGATGGCGCCCGCGCCCGGACCCGCTACCGGGTGGAAAAACGGTTTCAGCGCCACGGCCGGCCCTACACTCGCCTGCGCGTCTGGCTCGACACCGGGCGGAAGCATCAGATCCGCATCCATCTGGCCCACCAAGGGCACCCCATTGTGGGTGACAAAATCTACGGGGCCGATGAGCAACTCTATCTCGCCTTTGTCGAACGACGACTGACCGACGAAAACAGGAGGCTGCTCGAATTGCCCTGGCAGGCCTTGCATGCGGAACGGCTCTGGCTTCCGTGGGAAGGTACCGAAATCGGATTTCAAAGCGCACCCGAACCCTGGTTCCCCGGTTTCGAAGCCGGAGAACCCACCACTTGGCCGCCGGAAGATCCGCCCGCGGAACCCTGAATTACTTTCTCGCGATCAGCCGGGAAATCTCCTCGCCGATCAGGGACTCCGGGTGCACTTCCCGCCCGCCCCGTTCGAACCGGTAATACCCATATTCACGCAACTTCCGGATCGGCAATGTGGGATCCGCCTGGCGTTGCGACATGATTTGATGGTGCAGTTCGATGCAGACCACGACGTCATGCTGAGTCAGCGTTTCGCGCCCGCCGATCAGCACCTCGCCTTCGAAGGATTCCACGTCAATCTTCACCACGGTCGGTGGTCGCCCGGCCCGTTGCCGCAGGGAATCGATCGTGAGCATCGGCACCACGGTGCGATCCGCCGCCGGTTGATCTCCCGGGAGATTGAAATAGCCGCTCGCCGCGGGACCGCAGTCGATCATTTCCAACTGCCCATTCTCCGCCCCGGCAGCCGCCTGGACGACCTCAATCTGTGTCTTCCAGGCATTGCGATCCCGAATGCGCTCGACCATCCGACAGGCGACGGCCGAAGGATCCACGGCGATCGCCCGGGTACCCGGACCGCAAAAATGGGCGACGGCAAAGCTGAACAACCCGAAGTGACAGCCGATGTCGAACAGCAACGGATCCCGCAGCGGTTTGATCAGCCGCAGAAAATCATCGAACTCCTCGACCTGGGGCGGATCATCGCGCTGAAGATTGAAGGCCATGTCCACGGCCACTTGCGGACAGTGCAGATTCCAGCCCGGACGCGGCAGATGGACCACCTCGCGACGCTGATCCAACCAAAGTCGGAGAGCCCGCTTGGGGGAGCGCAGGGCGTTGCGCGCGGCGCGCGGCAGCACCGCTCGAGCCGCAGAACGGAGGAAATCGGACGACATTTCGAAGCGCAATAGAGGCGGTGGAGGCCCATCCTGGCAAGGTTTGGGCACACGCTTCAACGGGCCGGGAAATGCTGCCGGAATGCCCGGATGGTCTGCGTTGCCGCGGTCTCCATATCCGGCAACGGCAGGCATTCGGCGCTGACATACCCGTCATACTCCATCGAACGCAGCGCCGCCGCGATCGGCGCCACGTCCAGATGCCCCAGTCCGATCGCGCGCCGGTTGGTATCGGCAAAATGCACATGCCCCAGCCGGGTTCCCGCCAACCGCAGGGCCGCCACCATGTCCGCCTCCTCAATGTTTTGGTGGAACAGATCGCACAACAACCGGACGTTGCGGGTTTGCAAGGTCTCCAAAAAGGACAAGGTCTCCGCGACCGTGTTGCAGTAGTTGGCTTCGAACCGGTTGAGCGGTTCAAACAGCAGAGGCGCCCCCAGTGCATGGGCCCGGGGCGCCAATTGATCCAATTCCTGCCCCAGCCAGATCAGAGCCTGCTCGCGCGAGACGTCGTCGCTCCAGCGACCCTGCATCGAACCAATGATCGCCGGCGCCCCGAAACCACCGGCGAAATCAACGATGGCAGCGGCAAAATCACGGGCGACCAGGCGGCGACGGGGATCGGGATCGGTAAGTCGATATTTGTGACGCACCCAACCCGCACCGGTGCCGATGGCGGCGAGTTTTAAATTGTGATCGCGCAAAAGGCCACGGAGTTCGTGGCCGTCCAATTCGTCGGCTTGCCCCGGGAACACTTCCACGGCGTCGAAGCCCCACGCCTGGGCCGCCGCGCACCCCGCCGCCAGGCTGCCGTGAAAAACAAAGGGACCGGACCGCGCCTCGGGGACCAGACAGATTGTGACCGCAGAACGAATCATCGGGACTGAATGAAGCCGACCGAAACGTCAGGGAAAAGCGGTAGTTTTTTCGCCCGGACGCCTCTGGGCACGCCACCACTCCAGCCCGCGAACCTTCTTCCTTTCGTCCTTCCCGGAATTTGATCGCTCGCTAACGTCCGGCGATGGATGCCAC
The DNA here is from genome assembly GCA_043732975.1 of Verrucomicrobiota bacterium. Classification (GTDB taxonomy): domain Bacteria; phylum Verrucomicrobiota; class Verrucomicrobiia; order Limisphaerales; family UBA9464; genus CANIZL01. The sequence goes on along the minus strand of JAYTHD010000488.1, from coordinate 2,936 downwards.
ACCTGCAACCACGGTGCCCGCCCTCTGGAGTCTGATTCCCTTCGGACTGCTGCTGGGGTTGATCGCCCTGGGCCCGTTGTGTTTTGGCGACTGGTGGGGCCGCCACTATCCCAAGGTGGCGTTGGGTCTCGCGGGATCAGTAATCGCCTACTATTTGGCCTCATTTCAAAAGGGTCATTCCGTCATCCACGCGGCCATCGAATACGCCGGATTCATCAGTCTGATCGGTTCCCTCTACGTGGTCAGCGGGGGGATTGTCCTTCGGGTCCGTGGCGAAGCGACGCCCTGGGCCAACACCGTGTTCCTCGCCGTTGGTGCCGTGCTCGCCAACGTCGTCGGTACCACCGGCGCTTCCATGCTGCTCATTCGTCCGTGGATTCGGATGAACAAATACCGCGTCACCGCGCACCACATCGTGTTCTTCATTTTCGTGGTGTCCAATGTCGGTGGTTGTTTGACGCCCATTGGCGATCCGCCGCTTTACCTCGGTTATCTCATGGGGATTCCCTTCTGGTGGGTCGGCGAACATCTCTGGCCGATCTGGCTGACCGGTGTCGGAATTCTCCTCGCGATGTTTTATGTGGTGGATCGGATCAATTTCCAAAAGGCGCCCCGGGAAATTCGCGATCCGCAAACCCAGGGTGCCGAACACTGGCGCTGTGAGGGGGCGGTGAATTTCCTCTGGCTGGGCCTGATTCTCGGCGCCGTGTTTGTGCCCAAGCCGCAATTCCTGCGTGAAGTGATGATGCTCGGCGCCGCGGCCGGCAGTTACTTCACCACGCCCCGGCGGCTTCATGAAGCCAACGCCTTCAACTGGCATCCGGTGCAGGAGGTGGCGATCCTGTTTGTCGGCATTTTCGCCACCATGATTCCCGCGCTCGAATTGCTCGAAGCCAACGCCCGCGCCCTCGGCAACCCGACCGCCGCCTTGTTTTTCTGGAGCAGCGGCGGATTGAGTTCAATTCTCGACAACGCCCCCACTTACGTCTGCTTCTTGAAAACATCCTTCGGTGCTTTCATCGATGCCGACAGCATCGAGCAGGTGCGGCACCTGGTCTCCACCCACGGGGCCGATGCCGGAAACTACATTCATGGAGGCCACGCCGCCGAGATCCGCGCCACCTGGGAAGCGCTCAACAAATATCACCCCAGCGCGGTGGCCGAGGGTCAGGTCGACACCGAACAGATTGAAGTGGCGTATCTCCTCGGCAATGCGTCCCTCAATAAACTCATTCTCGCGATCAGCGCCGGCGCCGTGTTCTTTGGGGCCAATACTTATATCGGCAACGGGCCCAATTTCATGGTCAAGGCGATCGCCGATCACTCCGGGGTCCGCACGCCATCGTTCCTCGGCTACATCGGGCGCTTCACGCTGCCGTTCATGCTGCCGATGCTGGCCGTGGTCTGGTGGATTTTCTTCCGCTGACGTCACCGCTTGCGCGCCACGGCGAAGGCGTTGAACAGGCCGTACTTCAGCGGCGTAATATTCAGCGCCCAGTCCAGCAACGGGGGCACCGTGCGGTCCGTGCAGGTCAGCGATTCGATTTCACAGCCGGCTTGGCGCAGGAAGAAGGCAATGTCCAAAAGGTTGGTGCACACAATCGCGTCGTCATCGGGCTGAAACTGGGCACGGTGGATGGGTTGCATACGCTCAAAGCGGACGGTGCCTGGCGTAGATCGCATGCGATTTCGGCGCGCCAGGAGCGCCCGGAAGTTCCGGCATTTGTTTCCCAGGCCGCGCATGCGCGGGTGGTAATCCCGCCAGCCCAGAAAACGCAGGAAATTGGGACTGCTCAGCACCACCCGTCCGCCCACCGCCGTCACCCGCACGGCTTCGCGGACAAATCCCTCCGGATCCTGGACGTGTTCCAACACATTCAGGGCGCCCACCCGTTCAAAGTAGCCGTCGGGATAAGGCAGCGTGGATCCATCATACACCCGGCACCGCTCGGTAAACGCCCGCGCCTTGGCGATGTTGGGTTCCGCAATGTCCACGCCGTGAGCTTCGAATCCTTCGCGCATCAGACGCACCACCACCTGGCCCACGCCGCAGCCAATGTCCAATACCCGTCCCGATGCAGCTCCCGGACGAAGCGCCGCAGTGAATTTGTCGTAGAATTTCGCATCCCAGGACGCGAGCAATTCCGCATAGGCCACGTCATTGCGGACGTGATCCAGATGCGAGGCCGCCGGCAACGGCGTGGAACCTTCTTGAGGTGGCTGCATGCGGGTCACTCCGGATCACGCGTTCCCGTCGCCGGAAACCCACCTCGCGGAAGTCACGCGGACTCGGATGGCATCCCGGTGGATTGGCCCCGACCGACGTGCCGCGGAGCTTTCTGTTTTCGAAATCATGCCCACATTTCCCAAGAGTAATGGGAACCATCGTCGGCGGAATTCCGCTTCGCCATCGGAAATCCGGAGGGACGAAACTCGATGTCGTTGCCCCGCTCGAGTGGGCAGCGATACTGACGACTTGTCCGCCTTGCGCGCCTTCCTCCAGGTCCTCATCGGTCGCCGGCACTCCTGCCCGTGGAGAGTACTGGCGTGCCTGATTCCCTGGGTGGTCCCCCTCCGGGCCGATCGCGCCAGCGACGACGACGCGGCGACCGCTTTTTTTCGAGGACCGATCCTCCGTTGGGAAATCTCCCTGTCAGAATCCGACCTCCAGGCCTTGCGTCAGGATCCCCGGGGATACGTCCGGGGCCGACTGCGCGCGGGTGATCATTCGGCGTTGGAAGTCGGTCTTCACCTCAAGGGTTCTGCGGGCAGCAAACGCCCGGTGGATGACAAACCCTCCTGGACCGTGGACATCGACCGTTTTCATCCCGGACAAACGCTTCTTGGCGAGACGAAATTTCACCTCAACAACGCGGTGCAAGACGGCTCCTTTCTGAACCAGAACCTGGCCAGCCGCGTCTATCGTGCCGCCGGAA
>JAYTHD010000487.1:0-10268 GCA_043732975.1 Verrucomicrobiota bacterium | reverse complement strand
TACGGATCCGCGTAGAGCTGCAGGCGGAAATTCCTGCGAAGATGATCTTCGAGTTGGGTGATGTGCGCGGTCATTTCGTCGAACAGCCCGGAATGTTCCTGCGTGCAATTCGAGTTCCAGGGTTCCACGGGCACGTATTCCGACAATCCCACCCGGCGGAAGATGTTTCGTTCGACGACGACCACGTAATCCGGGCGGATCCCGATGTCCGCGTGCTCCAGGCTGTTCTGCAGGCTGGCCAGGTCCCGGCCGGTGTTGATCACCCAGGTCACGCCCGATTTCTGGAGCGCGGCGAGCTTGTGTTGCAGGGCGTGGGGAATGCCCGGGCGGACACAGTCTTCGTGGATGGTTCCGTCGAAATCAGTGGACACCAGGCGCAGTTTGGCGGCCGGATTCATTGCGGTGCCAAGTAAGCACACGGGCGGAGGTTGTCAGTTATCAAACCACCGGAAGCGTACCCACGCGGGGCGAAGTCCCGGCTTGATAGCCCGGGTGGATCGGGCGAGCCTGTGAGTGATGGAAGTTCCTGAATCTCTGCAAGCGGCCTACGACGACGCCATGTTTGACTACACTCAGGGCGAGTATGCCCGGGCGGCGACGGCGTTTCGGACGATGCTCCAGGAACATCCGGATTGCTTCGATGCGCAGCTGTCCCTGGCGATGTGCCTTTACCGCCAGGGGGATTACGCCGGGGCCATCGCTGAAGGGCATCGGGCGGAGCGCCTCCGGCCCAACGAGCAGTTGGTCCACACGAATCTCTCGCTGTTCTACATGAAGTCCGGCGACAAGCAGACGGCTGAGAAACATGGCCTGCAGGCGCGCATCGCCTCATGGAAGGAAGGCCTGGCACCGCCACCGCCCGGCACTCCGGTCGCACCCAAAGCCGAGGGGGATCCGGAACTGCAGATGGCCCAGGCCGCGCCCAAGGCCTTCAAGCTGCCGGAGAAATTTCCCGACATGCCCTGGAAAAAGAAGGCCGCCGCCAAACCGGGTGGCGTACCACCGGAAGCGGCGCATTAGCGGGGCGGGGGAGTGTTGAGCCGGCACACTCCTGCTTAAGCGCCGCTGTCCCGCCGCCGCGCATTTGTAGTAGGGGCCTCATTTGCTACGGAGAACCGATCTCGACGAGATCCTCGCCACCGGCGAGCAGATCAAGGGCAGTAGTGAGGTGCTGCGAAAGTATCTGCTGCAATGCCACCTCGGAAGTGTTGCCACAGGTGAGCCAAAGGATTTTGGGAGGGCCACCCTGCCGCTCCAGTAAATGCACGAAGTTGCTGTCCTGGGGCAGAACGATGGCGTCGGCGACGCGTGCAGCTTCGAAAATCTCCTCGTCTCCGGCGTCGCGCAGGCCCAAGTCCCGCAAGGGAGTCGCCGCTCCCGGAAAGTTGGCTTCAATCCAGCGAGCGGTTCGAGGCGACAACTGCGCGTCCACCCATATTGTCATGCCATGAGCAGCGGATGGTCAATGCGGCGGCGGGCAAACGTGAGGCACGCCTTGAGGTCGTCCGCCTCCAAGTCGGGCATCTCATCAAGTATCTGAGCCGCGTCGAGACCGGAGGCAAAAAGGTCGAGAACGTCGCTGACGCGGATACGCATCCCGCGAACGCACGGACGGCCTCCGCACTGTTTGGGGTTGACGGTGATGCGGTCGAAGAGAGTCGACATGAAATATAACTAGCGGAAAAATGGACCCGCATCAACGCGGATTCGGGATCATGCCAGAAGCATCCCGGTGCCGATGGATGCGCGCTCCGCGGCGCCAAAGGTCTCGAAGTGGAAGGCGATGGCTGAGCGGACATCCGAAAGTGCTGCCTCGTAAGTGTCGCCTTGGCCGACGACAGCGCCACGCGCAAGGTCGAGAGGATAAGCGACGTAGCCATCGGAATGCCTCTCAACGACGATTTTCAGCTGTGGCGTCATGTGTGGACGATGCCCCGAGAACCCGACTCGGACAAGAGAGTGAAATCGTCCGACGACCCCAACGCCCTCAATGCCCGCCTTATCGTGCATTTGTGTCAGGCAGCCAGTTGCGCGATTGTCCTGCGGAGATTTTCCCGGGCCCGGATTTCATATTGATTCCTAATTCCCCGCGTCTGGAATATTGCCGGGCGCTCCAGAAATGAAGCGAGCACCTTTGTCCGGCCGACCCGAAAGTCTGCGTCGGGAGCCCAAGAGTATTCCTTTTGAATGGCTTGATCGCACCGCTCGAAGACAGCCGGTTCGGCCCCAACGACGCCTAAGTCGATATCCAGCATGAAAAGAGAGTCCGGGTTTTCTGATAGATGATTCTTCGTGGCGAGAATCATTTCTATGACACGGCTTATAGTCCCGGACCGTGCGCCGAGTGTGGTCAACTAGGAGTTGTCGAAGCTCCGTGGGAAAGTAGTAAGCGAATGATTTCACCGTGGCCGTGCGAAGCAGCGTGATGGAGCGGTGTGCAGTCGTCCTCGCCAGGTAGATTCGGGTCGGCTCCGGAGCCGAACGGCAGTTAGGCACGCGAAGACGCAAAGGACGCGACGAAGAGATTCATTCCAGAATGGAGTCGGACTTATTCACTGGTTTCCGGTCTGATCTGGCTTGGATTTCCCTCCGCGCGTTCTTTGCGTTATTGGTGTCTTCGCGTGAGACTTCTTCTCGGGACAGCGCCCGCAGCCGAAAGGCGTGGGGAGTGGCCGGGAGGGGAACTCGCGAGGACTCTCGTACCACCTTTCGATTTTTGGACCTCGCTGGGGTGGGCGCCGCAAATTACAGGCCTACACCTCGTGTCCCGTGGTGTTCCCGGACGTGATTTGCATCCACTCGTCCGGGTAACCAGGGGCAAAGGGAGCCACCGTGGCCAGGCGCTTTTGTTGTTCCGGTGTGACATCCCAGTCGCCGGCGGCCAATCCGTCCACAAGTTGCTCGACCCGCCGCGAACCCACAATAACCGTGGTGACCCGGCGGTCGGACAACAGCCAACTGAGAGCCACTTGTGCCGGTGTTTTTCCGGTCTCGCCGGCCACCGCCTGGACTTCCTGAATGATCCGGAAACTGGTGTCGTTCCAATACCGCGGAATATCGATGGCCGCCCGAAGGCCGACACGGGAGTCCGCAGCGGGACCGGTCTGGGAATTGTATTTGCCCGTCAGCAGGCCGCTGGCCAACGGGCTCCAGCACATGACGCCCAATCCTTGATCCGCGCACGCCGGCAGAATCTCCCGCTCGATGTCGCGCCGAAGGAGATTGTACAGGTATTGTCCGCTAATAAGCCGGGTCCAACCCCGTGCCTCGGCGAGGGCGTTGAGCTTGACGATTTGCCACCCGGGGAAATTGCTGCAGCCCAGGTATCGGACTTTGCCGCTGCGGACCAGGTCATCCATGGCCTGCAAGGTTTCGTCCATCGGCGTGAACGGGTCGGGTCCGTGCAATTGATAGAGATCGATATAATCGGTGCCGAGGCGCCGTAGACTGGCGTGGACCGCTTCGAAGATGTGCTTGCGGGAGAGACCCTTGTTGTTGGGTGTGGGGCCGACCCGGAACCAGCATTTGGTGGCGATCACCAGGTTGTCGCGGGTGTGGCGGGCCAGGGCCTTGCCGAGATATTCCTCAGAAAGTCCGCCGCTGTACATATCGGCGGTGTCGATGAAATTGCCGCCCGCCTCAATGAAACGATCCGTGATCGCTTCCGAGGTGGCCTGATCGCAGCCCCAGTCCTTGGTGCCAAAGGTCATGGTGCCGAGGCAGACACGGGACACCAGGAGCCCGGACCTTCCGAGATATCGGTATTTCATCAGGGCAACATCGGGGCAAAATGAAACTCGGCAAACGGCGACGTCACTCGCGGATCTGGCCGGTGCCGAATCCCAGCCACTTGTAGGAACACAATTCTTCCAGTCCCATCGGACCGCGGGCGCCGATTTTGTCGGTGCTGATGCCGATTTCCGCACCCATGCCAAACTCTCCGCCGTCGGTGAAACGGGTCGTCGCATTCCTATAGACGGCGGCGGAATCGACCGCCGCCTGGAAGCGGGCCGCCGCGCTGGCGTCCCGGGTGACGATGGTATCGCTGTGTCCGGATCCGTACTGATTGATATGTCCAATCGCCGCGGCGACGTCGGGGACAATCCGGACGTTGAGCACGTAGTCGTTGTACTCGGTTGACCAATCCGCCTCCGTGGCGGGACGTGCCCGGGCCGGGTTGCCGAGGCCCTTCAGGGCTTCCGGATCCGCGTGAAACTCGACGTTTTGTGCGGCCATCCGGGCCGACACGCGGGGCAGGAATTCACCGGCCACCTGCTGATCCACCAATAGTGTTTCCGCGGCGTTGCAGGTGGACGGTCGCTGGCATTTGGCGTTGAACAGAATTTCCTCCGCCATGGCCAGGTCGGCTTCGCGATTCACGTAAACATGGCAGACCCCTTTGTAATGTTTGATGACCGGAACCTTGCTGCATTCGGTGACGGCGCGGATCAAACCTTCGCCGCCGCGGGGCATGCAGAGATCGACATATTGCGTCAACGAAAGCAGGGCCGGGATGGCTTCCCGATCCGCGGTGGGCACCACCTGGATCGCATGGGCGGGAAATCCGGGGACGGCGGACGCTGCCGCAGTGATCATGGTCCGCGCGATCAGTTGATTGGAGTTCAGGGCCTCCTTGCCGCCGCGCAGGATCGTCGCATTCCCGGTTTTGAAACAGAGACTCGCCGCCTCCGCCGTGACGTTGGGTCGGGATTCGTAAATAATCACCACCACACCGATGGGCGTCGCCACCTTGCGGAGCTTCAGTCCATTGGGGCGGGTGCGTTCCTCCAACACCCGGCCCACCGGATCCGGCAGCGCCGCCACTTCACGCAGACCGGCGGCCATCGCGGCGATGCGCTTTGGGTTGAGCGCCAGGCGATCCATCATCGCTGCCGACAGGCCCAGACTGCGCCCTACTTCCAGATCGGCTTGATTGGCAGCGACCAATTCCGCGGTCGCGCCACCAATGGCCGCGGCCATGGCGCGGAGAGCGTCATTTTTTTGCACCGTGGTGAGCAGTGCCAATTCCCGCGAGGCCTCCCGGGCTCGCCGGGCGAGCGCGGTCATTTGCTCCAAAAGAGTCATTTCGTGGCGTCAGATTAGGTGAAAAACCGGCGATTGCACACCGAACGCCGCCGGCACGGAGAGCAAGATTGGATGCAGAAAGGCAACCTGGGTTGCGAGATTCTCGCCGATGAGAATTTGCCGCTTTGGCATGATTTCGGCTAGGAGTGTTTTGTTGTCGTGCTTGTTCCGGCTGGGCAGTTGCGGAGAGACAGTATTATACTGCGCTACTCAACCAACCTCCGGTACTGCGGGGGACGAATGCGAGAACAATTACGGAGCGGTGGCGATCTCGTATCGCGGCCGCTCCGTTAATTTTTTCAGCCGGGTCGTCGAAGGAAAGCCTTCATTTCAATCCTTGCCAGGGGGTGTTTTTGGGGCGGAGCTTGGCGGGTGCTCCATCTTTTCTTCCCGCGTTTCGCGCCTGCCCGTCGGGCTTTTCTTCGTCAACTGGGACTCGGCGCGGCGGCCCTGGCGGCGCCGGGGGCGTTCGCTGGACTGCTGCAAACACCCAAGCAGACCGAAGGCCCTTTCTATCCGGATCATCTGCCCCTCGACACCGATAACGATCTGCTCGTGGTCAATGACAGCCTGACTGCGGCCCTGGGCGAAGTCGCCTACATCAGCGGACGGGTTCTGGATGCCCGCGGTGAACCGGTGCGCGAAGCCTTGGTCGAAATCTGGCAATGTGATCAAAACGGCGTTTATCTCCACAGCGGGTCGGACAATTCGGGGCATCGGGACCGTAATTTTCAGGGTTTTGGCCGGTTTCTTACGGGAAAATCGGGGGAATACCTGTTTCGTACGATCAAGCCGGTACCGTACCCCGGGCGGACGCCGCACATTCACTACAAGGTGAAGCGGCGCGGGCAGGAGTTGCTGGTGACGCAATGTTACATCAAGGGGCATCCCGGAAACGGCAAAGACGGCATCTGGAAGTCGTTGAAGCGCCCCCGGGAACAGTCGGCAGTGACGGTTCCCTTTGTACCGATGAAGGGCGGCCGGGTGGGGGAATTGGCCGCCAGATTTGACCTCGTTTTGGGCGTCACGCCGACACTTTAACGCGGCGGTTCGGGCGGGTTCGGGCCTAACACTCCGGCGACACTTTCAGAAAAAGAACCGCGGATGGCGCGGATAACGCAGATACGGAACCCCACTTTTCGAGTCTATCCGCGTCATCCGTGCCATCCGCGGTTAAAATTCTTTGAAAGTGCCGCTTAAAGGGTCGCCAGCCAGGGTTTCAGTGGCTTGAGGTCGGCGTCGTCGGCCGCCAGGGCGAGAACCTCGGCTTTGCCGCGGATTTTTATGGTCCGGAGCAACCATTCCCGGGCGACTCCCGCATCACCCAGATGGCAGGCGTAGCAGGCCAGATTATATGGGATGGTGCCATCCTGGGGAAAACGTGCCGCCAGGGGCTTTAGTGCGTCCCAGGCCTCGTCCGTGCGCCGCAATTCATGGAGCGCATAACTCTGGTGGATCCAGCCAATGGGCCGATTCGGATCCCGTTGGATCAACAACCGCGCCACCTCCAGCGCCGCCTCCCAGCGATGCTGATGCGCCTTGAGTTGCCAGCGAAGGTCCAGCACTTCGGGATGCCCGTGTCCGGCGGGTGACAATTTGCGCAGTTCTGCCGCCGCTTCGTCGTAGGCACTCAGGGCCAACCAGCCCTCGGCAGCTCGCACATGATGAAGATCCGGATAATTCAGATCGGACACGCCTCTCCCATATCGCCAGTTGCTGCACTTGGCAAAACGGAAGTAGGATAACCCCATGAAAATTCGGCTTTACCGCGGGGGTCCATCCGGGGCAGCCCGGAAGGACGCCTCCCCATGGATCGGTGGTGCCGGGCTCGGGGTGGTGTTGATTGGGTTGTTGTCCCCTGCGTTGGGTGCTGCCGCCAATCCTGCCCCACTGCGCGACCATTTGCTGGAGGCGCTGGCCCAGACGAAGGCCCCGGGCGCAGTTTGGGGCGTTCACGTCGTCAACCTGTCCAGCGGCGGGGTTGTGTTCAGCGCCAATCCCAACCGACTCCTGGTTCCCGCTTCCTGCACCAAGCTTTTCACAACCTCCCTCGCGCTGTCCCGACTGGGTGCGGATTTTCGCGTGGTCACGCCCCTGTGTTCCGACGGTGTCCTGAAAGCCGACGGCACGTTCCAGGGCAATCTCGTCTGGGTGGGCCGCGGGGCCACGGATCTAGGCGAGCGCCGCAGTGGCAGCGCGGCGCTGGCGTTGGCGCCGTTCGTCGATGCGGTCGTCCAGGCGGGCATTCGTCGCATCGACGGTGCGGTGGTGGCCGACGAGTCGAGATTTCGGACGCGGCCCTTCGGACCGGGCTGGAATTGGGATGATCTGGTCGAGGGCTACGGAGCGGCGGTGAGCAGTCTGACTTTCAACGACAATGTGGTCCGGGCGGTAATCCGGCCGGGCGAGGCGGGCGGACCCGCTTTGGCCCAGGTGGATCCGTGGCCGGACGTGTTTCGCGTAATCAATCGCAGCCGGACGGTGGGATCCGAAGTGCCGATGGGGTTGCGCTTCGATCGTTTGCCGGGTTCCGCGGAACTCTGGGTTTCGGGCACGATGCCGCTGGGACATGCCCCGCATGAAGAGCCTCTCGCGGTCCCTGATCCCGCGCGGGTCGCTGCGCTGGCGCTGCAAAACGGATTGAAACTCCGGGGCATTTTCGTGAATCGACCGGCGAAAGTGCTGCGCTGGTTTGACGCCGCGGAGTCGGGTGGCGCGACGAAACCCGGGAATGGCGTCCGCTGGATCGGTGCCGTGACTTCCGCGCCCTTGAGTGAATTGGTTCGAGACTGTCTGAAGCCGTCGCAGAATCTGCACGCGCAATTGCTCCTGCTCCAGGTCGGGGCGGAAATTGAGGAACATCCGCGGCCGGGGGAAAGTGCGGCGGAGACCACCGACGCCACGGCACTCGCCGCGATGGGACGATGGCTTTTGTCGGTGGGGCTGACCCGCGAGGAGTTTGCCCTGGAGGAAGGTTCGGGCCTCTCCCGCAAAAATCTGGCGACGGCAGCCGGCACCGTGCGTCTGCTGAGATACATGGATTCCCAGGCCGATCCGGCGATCCGCCAAGCCTGGCTCGAAGCGTTGCCGATCAGTGGCGTCGACGGGACATTGAAGACGCGCTTCACCCACGAACCCGGCCTGCGGCATATCCAGGCCAAGACGGGCACCTTACGACATGTGCATTCCCTGGCGGGTTATCTGACGACCCTCGGCGGCGACCGCCTTGCCTTTGCAATCTACCTCAATGGCTATGTTCCCAGCGATGCCAAGGCGTCCGGGCGGGCGGAGGTGGATCGGCTTGCGGAAATTCTGGCGGGTTACTCTGGGAAACTTTGAGCGGAAATTTGGTGGCTTCACCAAAAGGGATCATTCCTTACCGTAACGCCTTTCGCCGGCGTTCACGGGGAAGGGGAGCTGGTTGCCCGGCGGCGGTCTTGGGCAGGTGGCGAAGGCGGTGAAGGCGCAGGGCGGATTGTAGGCGCGATTGAAATCAAGAATGACCTGACCGCCCACGCCGGGAAGGGGTGCGTGCAGGAATCGTCCAGGTGCATACGTCGTGGAACCGTTGGTGGCATCACGGAAGAGGATGAAAAGATCGTGAGTCTCCGCATCGGCCAGCGCCTCCAGCCGATATTCCCGCGCCTCATGAACAAACACGAGGGTGCCTGGATTCGGCTCGGGCCGCGTGGCGCCGGTCACGTCGGAGATTGGCAGGGTTTGGCCCGCGGGATGGGCTTCAAAGCGGGCCTCCAGACGCCAGGAGAGTTGCCAGGGAAAATAGGTCAAACCGCGGAATTGACGGCGCGCCGCTGCGGTCGGATCCCGGACACGAATTCCCAGGCGTTCCCCGCGCTCCAGAAGCCAGAATTCAACGTTTCCTGAACGAAGCTTGGTGGCAGGGCCTGGTTGGTCCGACACCAGACGCGTGGCGGTGGCGATTGGACGGCCATTCACGGTGGCCTTGCTTCCTGCCGCGGGATGAAACCACACCTCACGTCCGGTCCGAAGCAATTCACCCAGGTGTCCGGCCGTCGGTACGCGGACGGTATCGTCGGCGTTCGGACCCACGGCATGGCGCCCCGCCGCCAGCCAGTGCAATCCGACGACGGTCGTCCAACCGTTGGTGCCGGCGACGGATTCGCGCCGTTCCGCCTGCCAGGTTTTCCACGCGAGGATGTCGCTCGACTCATGCGATCGCGAAGTGGTGCAACCAGTAGCGGAGATCACCAACCACAGGCCCAGCACCAGGGCAATGGGCAGCCGCAGTGAAGGGCCTCCGTTCGCCGGATTTTTGGCAGGCGGGTCTTCGGCTAATTTCATGAAAGTCCTGGTGAGTAAAGGCGGAATCCTGCGGAACGGGCCGCCGGCGACGAGCACGACAGCAACACTTTCAGAAAATGAACCGCGGATGGCGCGGATAACGCAGATTTGGAACCCCACTTTTCGATTCCATCCGCGTCATCCGCGCCATCCGCGGTCAAAATTCCTCGGAAGGGTCGCTGTCGTGCGAGAGCCAATCCAGCAATATCCGCGGTCGCAACGACGCCTTCCAGCCCGCCCTTGTTGGGTCCGGTTCCAATCCACCATGTTGCCACCCTATGCGTGGACTCCGGCGAGCTCATACCTATTTGGGCCTGTTTTTTGCACCCTTATTGTTGTTTTTCATCGCCAGTGGCGGATATCAGGTGCTGGACCGTGATCGGCTCAAGGATCCGAGCGAGGCGGAATCGTTGATCCAAAAACTGCGCGTGGTGCATACGGACCAGATTTATCCCAAGACCGGCGCGCGAAAACAGCCGTCGTCGACTCCTTTCCGCGCGCTGACCGTGGTGCTGTCGGTCGCGATTGTGGCCACCACGGTCTTGGGAGTGATCCTGGCGTTTCGCGCACTCAAGCCATGGTGGTTGGTTTGGCTCACGCTTTTGGGCGGCGTGATGGTGCCGATTCTCTTCCTCCTGTTATCGCCGACGAGCGGATAGAGCCTGGAGGTGCGTGCGAATCGCGGTCTGGCGCGGATGCCGGCGAAAGTATCGAACATTTTCCACTTCCATTCGTGCCGGCGTCCGGGCAGCGTGGGCGGGTGAAAATGGAGCAACGTTCGCGGCGGACGCCCTGGAGGCTGGCTTGGTTCTGGTCGATGGGACTGGCGGTGCTGCTGGCATTCCCTGGACGGGCTTGGG
>JAYTHD010000486.1:0-14627 GCA_043732975.1 Verrucomicrobiota bacterium | reverse complement strand
GCATCTTGAAAACGCTCGCCGCGGATGGATGGATGCATGCAATTGTGATTTGGATTGTCCGGAACAAGGAGCCGTCGCGGGGGCTGAGCTTGCCTGGTTCGGAGCGGCGCAATGGAAGAGACCTCGGGAAAAGTGGCGGCCGTCGATGGGAGTCGGGAGGTTGCCTCCAGTGGAAAGGACGCCGAGCGGGAGGGAATCCGTGGATTCCGACTTATCGATGCATCCGGATTCGTCGCGGATTCGTATTGTCTGGTGGACTACGCTAATTTTATGGCAGCTTGCTTACATCCTTGGCCGGAAACGGCGGCTTCCGGTATTTTCCCGGGACCCGGATCAGGTTCGGCGCGATCGGTAGGTGGCGACCAACCCGGCGGCCGGGTGGCGGTGAACGATCCCTTGAAGCGCAGCGACGACCACGTGGGCGATACGCCGGACGGAAACGAGGACGGTCCCTTGATGGCCCGGATTGCCACAGGGGATGCGGAGGCGTTTGCGGCGTTTTATGACCGGCATTCCTCGCTGTTTTTCGGTCTGGTCTGCCGGATCCTGGGTGACGAGCAGGAGGCGGAGGATGTGGTGCAGGAAGCCTGTGTGAGTTTGTGGGAGCGGGCTCCGCAATACGATGCGTCGCTGGGCCGGCCATTGAGTTGGGCGACGACCATCGTTCGCAATCGGGCCATTGACCGGCATCGTGCGCGGATTCGTCGTTCGGCGGTATTTGCCCCGGTTGACGAAGCGGGGGAACTGCCGGCACCTCCCGAGGAATTGCGGGCGCCTCCGGCCACGGATCTGGCCGATACGGCGACTTTGGTGCGACGGACCCTGCTCCATCTGCCGGGGGCTCAACGTGCGGCCTTGGAGATGGCTTACTTTGGTGGACTCACCCACCTGGAGATATCGCAACAACTGGCGGTGCCATTGGGAACCATCAAAGCCCGGATCCGTCGCGGCTTGCTGGCCTTGCGGGACACGTTGGAGGGATGTCTATGAAATGCCTTGAAATGCAGGAATTGTTCGCCTTGGAAGCCTTGGGTGTATTGGATCGCGTGGGACAGACCCGGCTGAACGCCCTGTTGGAGGCGGATCCGGATGCGGCGACCGAGTCAGCCGCCTGGCGTGATGCGGTAACCGCCTTCGCGGCGGCGTCGACCGACCGTCGCCGGGGTCCGGCTTATCTTCGGGAACGCATTCTTACGCGGATTCGTCACACCCCCCAACGGCCTCCGATAGCCCCGCCTGCGGACGCGCCGACCGAGGCCAAGCCGGACGCTGACAATGCGTCGGTTCCGGAATCGTTGCCGCCGGATCCAACAGTTCAGGACGGACGCGCACCGATGACTTTCGATTTTGCAGCGACGGCTAAATGGCTGGCGGTGCCGGGAGTGGAGGGAATTCGCGTGCGGATGCTTGCCGAGAACCAACCGCAGGGGTACCGCGTCTTGATGTTTGAAGTGGAGCCTGGCGCTTCCTTTCCGCCGCATCATCACGGAACGGGGCCGGAGGATTTGCTGGTGATTTCGGGCGACCTGGTTACGGAAGGCCGGACCCTGGGTCCCGGCGACCACTTTCACGCCGAGCCGGGCAGCGATCATCAACGATTGACCAGTCCCAGTGGCTGCCAGGCGATCGTCGTGGAGCCGCTGTCGGGTCCCCAATTCCTGGAAGCCGCCGAGGCGCGTTGATTTCCGTTCGGGTTCAATGTGGGAAGCGCCCGGTACCCTCCTGGTGAATTTGGGTCGCTTCGTGGTTCTTAACGCTTTCAATGGTTGGGAGTCGGCTAACACTGCAGCGACACTTCCAAAGTAGCTCTACCGTGGATGACACGGATGACGTGGTTAGAATTGGAGAATGACGTTTCTTATCCGCGTCATCCGCGCCATCCGCGGTTCATTTTCTGAAAGTGTCGTTGTTGTGCTAATCTCCATTCTGAAATAACCGTGTTCCCATGACTGATTTTAATAATCCGTTCGACAGGTTGAGCAGCGTGGGGCTGCCGCCCGGCCGGGCCGATGTCGTCGCGCCCGCGGCCCCGCCGAAAAAGAAGAGTCGGGGGCGCGTGGACATCCTTCGACAAAAGACGGGGCGGGGTGGAAAGACGGTGACCGTGGTGAAGAATTTCGTGGGGATCGGTCTGCCCGAAAAAGAGCAGCTCGCCAAGGAAATGCAACGGGCCTGCGGGGCGGGTGGCACTGTGAAAGACGGCCAGATTGAGATTCAGGGTGACAAACGGACGGAAGTGGCGCGGATATTGTCCGACTCCGGTTTCAGCCCGGTGATGGCGGGAGGGTGAAGGATGAGTGTCGAGTGATGGGCTAGCATTCCGATCAGGGTTTGGGGGAGCCCGTGGGAGTGGCTTCGGGGTTGGTCAGGAGATAGCTGAGCAGATCCAGGATCTGGTCCTTTTCGAGGATGTTGACGATTCCGGCAGGCATGTTGGAGAGGGAGGATTTGGCCCGCTGCCGGATGTCCGATTTCCGAAGGCGCACGGGTTCGTCGATGGCCGACGCCGTGCGCAAAATGACTTCGTTGGCGTCCTCGTGTTCGATGTGTCCAACGACGGTTTCGCCGTCCGCTTTTACAAATTCGTAGTTCGCGTATTCGTCCGCGATCAGTTTGGAGGGCTCGACGATGGACTCCAGGACGGTTGGCCGGTCCAGGCGCGTGCGGACGGCGGTGAGATCGGGTCCCACCGCGCCGCCATTGCCGTTGAAGCGGTGGCATTGCGCGCAGCCAACCCGCTCGAAGATCGCCCGTCCTTGGGCGATGGATCGATTGGCGTCGAGTTGCATCAGGGCCGGCCGAAGTTCGGCCATTGTCCACTCGTGGACGGGCGTCGAATCGACGGGCATTTCGGAAATCCAGCGGCGAAAAAGAGCGACGGCGCGATCGTCCACCTGGGAAGTGACCAGCGGCGGCATTTGGCCGGGTCCGCGACGACTGATCCGGTGCAGGAGGATGGAGCGTCCGGGGTCGCCCGGGGCGATCAGCATGGCGTTGGGGATGCCAAAGGAATCATGCAACGGTCGGGTCGAGACGAGGTTCATCTGCGGCTCCGGGCGGGTGATTTCGAATTCCAATTTGGAATTGCCACCACCGGCCTCGACGTGGCAGCCGGAACAGTTGGCGTGCAGATACGAACGGGCGCGTTGGGCAATCGGAGCCTGTTCATCATAGGGGTTGGTCAGATGAAGCGCGGATTCGGGCGCCGGTTTTTCCGCTCCGGTGAGCACGCCCAGACGAAGCAGGACGTGCCGCTGGTTTTCCTCGACGCCGGCGGTGCGGACCGGGCGGTTCATCTGCGGTTCGGTGAGACCGAGCACATAGTTCACGGCCCGCGAATGACAGGTCAGGCATTCAGCGCGGCTGGGAATGTGCCAGGCCTGGCGGCCGGAGGTGCCGTCGGGTTGGGTGACGGAAACGGTGAGATTCGCGCCGCCCTGCTCGACCAGCAGGGCATCGGTTTGCGCTTCATTCCAACGATAGGAATACGCGGCCCATTGGCCTTCCTGGCGCAGGAGCACCCGGGTTTCGATTCGTTGACGGGCCTGGGCGGCGGACTTTTCCGCACCGAGCCAGAGCGTCTGCACCAGCGCCGTACCGTTGGTGAAATTCCAGCCGCGGGATTCGGCATAGGCGATTTTGGCCTCACCCGGGAGACCGATGAAACGCTCGGCGATGGCGCCATCGGCCCAGCCCGGTGCGTTAACGTCGTAGGCAATCAGGCCTGGCGCGGGACGGTGATCCTGGGCGGAAGCGAACAATCCCGTGTCGCTGAGGCGTCTCGGGAAATCCGCCGGCGTGGTCGCGGGTGGGCGGGGGCGGAGTCGGTGGATGCTCCCCGTGTGATCGACGACCAGCATTCTGCCGTGCGAATCCACGCGGAAACAAACAATCTGGAGCGTCGTCTCGGCCAGTTCGCGATGCCATTCGAGCTTCCCGTTCCGCTGCCGCGCGCCCCAGATTTTGCCGGTGGAATAGTCACCGTAAATGTAGGCGCCATTCAGTTCCGGCAATTCGTCGCCGTAATAAACCGTGCCGCCGGTGAGCGAACGGAATTCGGCGTGTGAATGTTCGATGGTTGGAGGGACGATGGGAGTGGGCCCGCGCCGGCGATGGGGTTGGAACGGATGGCCCCCTTCGTAAACGCTCCAGCCGATATTATCCTTGGGTCGCACGAGGTGGGCGGATTCCCACAGGTCCTGTCCGTTCTGACCGACCCAGATGTCACCGGTGCGGGCGTCGATGCTCATGCGCCAGGGATTGCGAAAGCCATAGGCCCACGTCTCCGGGCGCACGTTGGGCTGGCCGACAAACGGATTGTCCGAGGGCACGACATAACCTAGTCCGGGTGCGGCGTGATCCACGTCCAGGCGCATCAGTTTCGACAGGAGTCGACTCAGGTCCTGCCCGCTGTCCCAACCATCCGAATCGCTCGTGCCATCGCCGCTCGTCAGGTAGAGCATGCCGTCGTTGCCAAAGGCCAGATCGCCGCCGTCGTGACCGGCGGAGCGCCATTCGATGATGGGAAACGCCGAATCGGCCTCCACGCGGAAGGCGCCGTTGCGGGCGACCGTGTAGCGTGTGATCCGATTCGTCCGTTCCGGCTGATCGGTGGGGCCGTTGTGGAAGACGTAGAGGAGGCCGTTGCGGGTGTAATTCGGATGAAAGGTGAGGGCGTAGACCTGGCGGTTGGTGAACGCGACGAGAAATTCCGAAGAGGAAGCGGCGGGGTCATTTCGGAAGCGACGGATTTGCCATGCGCTGGCGGCGTTGGTGCTCCGATCGATCAGGAAGAGTTGGTCGGTGCCTGGTTCGGGCGCCAGGTAAATGGGGTTTTTGGTGGTCAGGTTCGTGAACACCTGCTCGACGGTGTAGGGCGAGGGTGGCTCCGGTGAGCCGACTAATCGGGAGGAGCGCCAGAGTTCCCGCGCCGGCTTGGTCTCGGAAGTGACATCGGCCGCCAGGACCGTACCGACGACGCAAAACAGCATGAGGCAGCGGACGCATCCGCCAGCGGCGCCAAAGAGGGTGGAAGGACAAAAGCCCCAGAAGGATCGTCTGGCGGAGGAGGAATTCACGACCGGGTGTTTATTCCACGGACGCACGAATTGCCAGAACAAGTGGTGGAGCGATCTTGAATGCGCCGGGCCCGGCCATCCGTCAATGTGCCGTCTCATCCCATGTTGAAGACACTGCGATCCTCCCTTTTCCGGCTTTCAATTTTCTGGGGCAGTCTGGCGGTTCAGGCCGTTGAATGGCCCGAATGGCGTGGCCCTGGAGGCCAGGGTCACGCCACGGCCCAGGGTCTGCCGGCCCACTGGAGCGGCCAGAGCAATGTCACCTGGCAGGTGGCCATTCCCGGACGTGGCTGGTCGTCCCCCGTCATTGATGGGGATCAAATCTGGATGACCACCGCCCTGGAGACCGCGGCGTCGACGACCGACGCGGCCCGGCGTTTGAAGGCCAACACCGCGGACCAACCGCTCACGGTGCTGGAGAAGGTGGAATATCGAGCCGTCTGTGTGGAACGTCGTTCCGGCCGGATCGCCCAAGATATTTCGCTATTTACCGAACGGGAGCCGCAGTGGGTGCATCAGTTGAACAGTTACGCCTCGGGTTCGCCGGTGATCGAACCCGGTCGACTCTACGCCCACTTTGGTTCCTCGGGCACGATTGGACTGGATACCCGCACCGGAAAGGTTCTGTGGAAGAATTCCGACCTCCACATCCAGCACGAAAACGGTCCGGGAAGTTCCCTCATTCTCTGGCATGATCGGGTGCTCTTCCAAATGGATGGCAGCGACCAGCAATATGTCGTCGCCCTGGACAAAAACACCGGCAAGCTGGCCTGGCGGACGGATCGTTCCGGAAAAATGAACGACAACCCGCAGCTGAAGAAATCCTATGCCACGCCGACGATTGTCGTGGTGGACGGTCAGGAGCAGTTGCTCTCGCAGGGACCGAACTGGCTTTACGCCTATGATCCCACGACCGGACGCGAACTGTGGAAACTGGACTATGGCTGCCTCGGCTTCTCGCTCTCGGCCCGTCTGGTGGTGGGGAACGGCATGATTTTTCTGAGCACCGGATTCATGCGGCCGGAGCTGCTGGCAATTCGTTTTGGAGGCGGACAACCGCCCACCATCGCGTGGCGCTATGCGAAGGGGGTTCCGACGATGGCTTCCCCGCTGCTGGTCGGGGACGAACTTTATTTTGTAGCGGACTCCGGCGGCATGCTGACCTGTCTCAATGCGCGGACCGGAGAGGAACATTATCGTGAGCGTCTGGGCGGGGATTACAGCGCGTCACCGCTCTTTGCGGACGGTAAGATTTTTGTCTCCAGTCGCGACGGGGTGACGACGGTTCTGGCTCCGGGAAAGACGTTTCAACGGTTGGCCCGAAATGAATTGCCGGGAAAAATCATGGCCTCTCTCGCGGTGGCGGATCGTGCACTTTATGTGCGGACGGACACGGCCCTCTTTCGTTTGGAGAACCGGGTGAACCGCACCACGGACACGCCGTAATCGATGCGGGACCACTCAGGGCATTGGTTTTGATCGTTGCCGCTGGTGGGTCCCGGACTTACCGCTCGAATTCGATGATCCCCCAGGCTGGCAATGCGGAGTGGCATCGGCCGTCGAGCCTTTCCCCAGGCTGGGCGCGCCGACGTCGGCTCCTGTCGCGATCCGCCGGGTGGTTGCGATTGGCGGTGGGACTTCTGTTGGGCGCTGCGGTGGGGCGTGGCGAGACGCCCATTTCCAATTCGGCGCCGCGGACTCATCAGCCGACACCTCTCCTGATGCAACACTGTTGGGCGTGTCATGGCCGCTCGGCGCAGGAGGGCGGGCTGGACCTGCGGACTCCGGCCAGCCAGTTGCGCGGGGGCAAGTCGGGCCCGGCGCTGATCCCGGGCAAACCCGACGACAGTCTGATGCTACGCCGGATCCGCGACGGGTTGTGTCCGCCCAGCCAGCGATTGGTGGAGGCCAACGTCAAACCGGTCCCACCCACGTCGTTGGCCAAGTTGACGGAGTGGATCGCCGATGGAGCGCCGGACGAACCGGCGTTGGCGGACGTGGCGGGAACGCGGGCGGATCCGCTCGTGAAGGATCGGGATCGGGAATTCTGGTCCTTCAAACGCCTTACCCGGGTCACACCGCCCCCGGTCGGTGATTCGTCGAAGGCGCACAATGCGATCGATGCCTTCATGCTTGCCAAGTTGAAGGAGCGCGGACTCACGCTGGCGCCCGAGGCCTCGCGGCAGGTGTTGGTGCGGCGTTTGTATTTTGATCTCCTCGGCCTGCCGCCCACGCCGGAGGAGTTGACCGCTTACCTTTCCGATCGGGCACCCGATGCCTATGAGCGATTAGTGGACCGCCTGCTGGCATCGCCGCGTTATGGCGAGCGCTGGGGACGCTACTGGCTGGATGTCGCCGGGTATGCGGACGTCGAGGGCAAGCGGGAACAACACATGCCGCGGCCGCACATCTATCGCTACCGGGACTATGTGATTCGCTCGTTCAATGCGGACAAGCCGTACGATCAATTTTTGCGCGAGCAGATCGCCGGTGACGAACTGGCGGATTGTGAGTCCGCCGCCGAGATCACCCCCGCGATGGCGGACAACCTCGTGGCGACGGCCTTTCTCCGGATGGCCCCGGATCCGACCTGGGCGAACATCACGGGATTTGTGCCCGACCGACTGGATGTCATCGGGGATGCCATGGAGGTGCTTGGCTCGGGCGTCCTGGGACTGACTTTGAAGTGCGCTCATTGTCACGATCACAAGTTCGATCCCATTCCGCAGCGGGATTACTTCCGGTTGATCGATGTCTTCAAAGGCGCGCTGGACGAATACAATTGGCTCAAGCCGGATTTGCGTCCTTATGGAGGGGCGGGGAACAGTGGGAACCTTCCGGAGCGCACGCTGCCCCATGTGTCCACGGAAGAGCGTCAGGCGTGGCAGGCCGCGCGGGATCGGTGGCAAGGTACGGTGGATGCCGAAAATAAGACGTTGATTTCCGAGGAAGAAAAAGTGCGGACCCGCTTCCGGGAAACTGAAATGGCGAACTGGAGTGCCGAGGATCGGGAAACGGCGCGCCGCTATCTCGCGACGGAAGCGGTTCAGCGCACGGCGGAGTTGCAGGAGTTCGGTCGGAAACATGAAAAGACGTTGAACCCCGACCGCGAACGCCTGAAGGGATTCGATGCCGGATTCAAGCAACGTTGCGAACGGGTGGCCACGCTGGAATCCCAACGCCCGTCGGAACCGCGCATCGCTGCGCTGTGGGATCGCGGCGAACCGTCGCCCACCTATATCTATGCGCGCGGCGATTTCCAGCGGCCGGGAGCGCGGGTCGCCGCGGGAGTGCCCGCCGTTCTGGCGAATCCCGACGAACGTTTTGTGGTGGCGCCGCCCTGGCCGGGATCGACGAAGACTGGACGACGGCTGGCGCTGGCCCGCTGGTTGACGCAGCCCGATCATCCCTTGACTGCCCGCGTGATGGTCAACCGCGTCTGGAAGCATCATTTCGGTCGCGGGTTGGTGCGCACCCTGGATAACTTTGGCCACACCGGAGCGACCCCCACGAATCAAGAATTGCTCGACTGGCTGGCCGGATCTTTTGTCGAGGGACAATGGCATTTCAAGGTGTTGCACCGGCTGATGCTGACGTCGGCGACGTATCGGCAAAGCTCCCGGGAGTCGGACGCGGCCTTGCGCGTGGATCCCGACAATGCGCTTGGGTCCCGCATGCCGCTGCTCCGACTCGATGCCGAGGCGCTGTGGGATGCGTGCATCTCGGTGGCGGGTGCGCGCGATGACGCGGCGTTCGGACCCGCGGTGCCGGTGGAATTCCGTCGGGACGGATCGATCGCTCCCGGGCGGACCGGAGATCGCTGGCGCCGGAGCATCTACGGTCAGCAGACGCGCAAGGAGATTCCGACGCTCATGGAAGCCTTTGACCTGCCACCGATGAACCCCAACTGCGTCCAACGGAGCGAATCCAACGTGGCCACACAGGCGTTGCAATTGATGAACGATCCCCTGCTGCGCGAGTTGGCCGGTCGTTTTGCACAACGCGTCCGGCACGAAGCGGGAACGGAGCGGGAAGCCCAGATGATACGCGCGTATCAAATTGCGCTGGGCCGGTCTCCCGTCCGCGAGGAGATGGCTGATGCCGCGGAACTCTGGCAGAACTGCGCTGCCGTCCCCGGTGGTGACCCGGAGGTGCGGGCCTTGAATGTCCTGTGCCACGGACTCATGAATTCCGCCGAATTCATTTACATCGATTAAGTCCGACCTGTTCAATGGATCCCATGAAAACCACCGGATTAAACGCCTCGGACGCCCCGCCACTGAACCGGCGGGCGTGGTTTCAAACGGTGGCGGGTGGTGTCTACGGCGCCGCGTTGGCCAATCTGCTCGGGCCGGAAATGTTGCGCGCGGACCCGGCCACGGAAGCGCTCGGGAGAAATCGTTTGGCGTCCCGGGAACCGCACTTTCCCGCCCGGGCGAAATCGGTCATTCAGTTGTTCATGAACGGAGGCCCAAGTCAGATGGACCTCCTCGATCCCAAGCCGGAACTCACCCGGCGGCATGGTCAGTCGTACTTCGACAAGATTGCCGGTGAGGTGGAAAATGTCCGCTCGGCGGGCGCAATCCTGCGCGGACAGTTCCCGTTCGCCCAGTATGGCGAATCCGGTCAATGGATCAGCGATCGATTGCCCCACCTGGCCCGATGTGCCGACGACCTCGCGATCCTGCGGGGCATGTACACGACCAACCTGACGCATGAGCCGGCATTGAATATCATTCAATCGGGGCAGATGCGCACGGGCTATCCGGTGATGGGCTCGTGGGTGGTTTATGGCCTGGGATCAGAGAACCAGAACCTGCCGGCCTATGTGGTTCTGGATGACCCGGAGGGCTTGCCGGTGAACGGTATTGAGAACTGGACGGCGGGCTTTCTGCCGCCGGAATTCCAGGGCACGCGCTTCCGGTCCAAGGGACAACCCGTGTTGAACCTTCGTCCGGACCCGGAAGATCCGCCCGCTCTGGCGCTCGCGGCGCGGGATTTTCTGTCCCGGATTGATCGACGGCATCTCGCCGCCCGCCCGCACCAAGCGGCCTTGGAGGCGCGGATTTCCAGTTATGAACTGGCTGCGCGGATGCAGTTGGCGGCGGGCGATGCCCTCGACCTGGAGAGTGAAAATGCCGCGACGCGGGCCTTGTACGGCATCGGGCAGGGACCGACCGATTCCTATGGCCGACGCTGCCTGATTGCGCGGCGTCTGGTCGAGCGGGGCGTGCGTTTTGTGCAGATTTTCATCAATGGCCAGATTTGGGATCACCACGGAGCCATTGAATCCGGTCTGAGATCGGCGTGTTTGAAGACCGATCAACCGATCGGCGGGCTGCTGACGGACTTGAAGCAACGCGGCCTGCTCGACTCCACGCTGGTGGTCTGGGGTGGCGAATTTGGCCGGTTGCCCATTGCGCAGTTGGGCGACGATCGCAACGAGAAGAATGCCGGGCGCGATCATAACAAAAACGCGTTCACAACCTGGATGGCGGGCGCAGGTGTCCGCGGGGGGACCGTTCATGGTGCCACCGACGAGTTGGGAATGGCTGCGGTGGCGGGGAAGGTCAGTGTCCCGGACTGGCACGCCACGATTTTGCATCTACTGGGACTAAACCACGAGGAACTCTTTCTCGAGCGGAACGGACTGAAGGAGAAACTCACAGGAGTCGCGTCCGCCCGGATTGTCCGGGAGATCCTGGCCTGAGGGCGGGTGATGTCCGCTTGGTGATCGGAGACGCCGGAGACAGATGTGAGATGGGAATCTTCTACTGAAGTAAAAGGCCAAGAGCCAGGTGATCTATTTTACTCGATGGCGCCACATGATATCGCCCAGTCTTCCCACGGGACCGGTGATGACTCTTCCTTGGCGAGCTTTGCGTCGTTGCGTGAGACCCTGCTCGGTCCGGGTCCACGCAAAGAGAATTTCACGCAACGCCGCTAAGAACGCAACGAATGGCGTAGAGAACTCAGATCACCTGTCCCTTTTTTCTCGCTTCCGAAGTCGCCGACGACGGACGCCCGGCTCTGGAGTGGCCGGGGCGGGCGGATGGGGCGGACGACGCCTGCGCCCCAAATCCTACTTCGTGGTGGGCTTAGGCCTTGGCATTGTCGCGACGGTGCCGGATTGCGGCGCCGAGAAGCATTGCGGCGGTCACACCCCTCCCGCCCAGACGGTGGAAGGTTCGGGCACGGCAGGCAGGAACGCCAGGCCTGCGATGTTGGCGAAACTCCCGAACGAACCGACCTCCACCAAGGCCCCGTTCCCCGTATCCACCTTGTAGAGCTTGGCACCGAAGCTATCTTCGAGAAACATCGCGCCGTCGGATGGGCGGGAAGCCATGTCGAAGGTGGAAACCACGGTCAAGGCGGCAATCAATGTCCCGGCTCCACTCGTCGTATTGATGGAAACCAGTTGCCGGGCGTCGTTGGAGACTCCGAAGAGCTTGCCGGACTGGTCGAAGGCAAGGGCGAAGACGTTGGGGAAGTTGATGGTTCCCAAAGGTGTCACGTTCCCGTTCGCGGGGTTGATCTCGTAAAGCGTGTCGGCGGCGGCCCCGAATCCGATGGACGTGTTGCCGTAGAGTTTTCCGCCGACCGGGTCGAACGCCAGGGAAACCATCCGGGTCGTGGTGTTGATGTCCGCCACCTTCGTCGCGGCGCCAGTCGTGGTGTTGAACTCGAGCAGTTCGCCGCCCGGACCGCCAGCGATGCGGACACCCCAAACGCGGGTTGTGCCGGAACGGGTGTCGCTGGTGAGATCCCCGACATTATCCTGCCCGCTGGGACCGATTGGGGACAACGCCCCGGTTCCCTGGTCCACCGAATAGAGTGGCGTGGGGGTGGGGTCGGAAAATTCCACCCCGAAGAGGAGGTCGGCCTTGGCCGTCATGCCCAAGCTGAAACCGGCCACGCCGGCCAAAAATATGGATCGATGGTTCATGGGATTCGAGTTGGTCGGTTATTGATACTGAGAGGAATTTGATCTTTCGACACGCCGAGGAAAAGAGGCGCCAAGGGACAGGTGAATTGTTGTCTCCGCGAAGAACACAATGACGGACGACATCCGATGGTACCCAATGACCGGTGATTGGTTGTTCAGCGTTTCCGTTGAGGCGTCAGGAGTTGAGCGGGTGTCGTTTGGTCCCGGTGCGCTCAAATCCAAAGCGGTGACTTCGCGGACTGCGTCACGCGCAATCCACGATGCTGACGCGACTCCTCTGGCGCCGCGTGATATTTTAAGGTCATTCGATGGGACCGGTGATGGCTCTTCCTTAGCGAGATTTGCGTCGTTGTGTGAGACCTTGCTCGGTTCGGGGTCCACGCGAAGAGGATTTCACGCGACGCCGCGAAGAACGCAACGAAGGGCGCCGCGGAAGTGGGGATTCATGCACCCGCTGGCGCTCAGGAAAGCCGGTTCGTTTCTGTGTTCAGTTTATTGGTAACCGCGAATCGGATCGTGGAACGCGTCGGCGTCCTTCGTCGGCGACGGTCGGCATTAGCTCGACGGAGTCTCGCTCCACCGTGCTTGCTGGCCTCCGGCCACAGCCGATGGGCCGAGAGTCTCCGCAAGAGCCAGTCGTTGCCTGCCGAGGGCCTGCCTCGTCGGGAGCCTCGGCCCACCTCAACGCAACGAATGGCGCCGAAGAGGTGGAGCGTGAGCCTTTCGGTCATCCGAAGAATTTTGCCGCCCACTCGTCGGCGAGGCTTTGTTGTCCAAGATGGAAAAACCGGTCTAGGATTCTCCTGATGAGTGCGCCTGCTCCGAGTACGTCTCCGTTGTTTGCCTCGCCGTCCATGCCGGATGCCGAGGGGCATTTTGGTCCCTTTGGCGGTCGGTATGTGCCGGAAACCCTGTTTCATCCGCTGCAGCAACTCGAGGCGGAATACTGGCGGGCGCAGCAGGATCCGGCGTTTCAGCAGCGGTTGTCGCAATTGCTGCGGGAATTCGTGGGGCGTCCCACACCGCTCTATTTGGCCGAGCGGTTGACGCGGGAGTTGGGCGGGGCGCGCATTTACCTCAAACGCGAAGATCTGCTGCACACAGGGGCACACAAAATCAACAACGCGCTCGGTCAGGCCCTGCTGGCGCAGCGGATGGGCAAGACTCGGGTCATCGCGGAAACTGGCGCCGGCCAGCACGGTGTCGCCACGGCAACCGTGGCCGCCCTCTTCGGCTTCAAATGCACGATTTACATGGGTGCGGTCGATTGCGAAAGGCAGGCGCTGAATGTTTACCGGATGAAAATGTTGGGGGCCGAGGTGGTGCCCGTCCACGCCGGCCAGAAAACCCTGAAGGAAGCGGTGAATGAGGCGATGCGGGATTGGGTGACCTACGTCCGCGAAACCCATTACATTCTCGGCACCGCGTACGGCGCGCATCCGTATCCGGTGATGGTTCGAAATTTTCATCGCATCATCGGCGACGAGGCCCGCCGACAAATCCTGGAGCGTGAGGAGCGTTTACCGGATCTGCTGCTGGCGTGTGTCGGCGGTGGATCCAACGCCATTGGCCTCTTCTATCCTTTCCTCAACGATCCGTCGGTGCGTATGATCGGCGTGGAGGCGGGCGGACACGGGATCATGCCCGAGCAGCATGCCGCCCGGTTCCATGGCGGTTCGCTCGGCGTTTTGCAGGGGACGCGCAGCTACATCCTGCAGGATCAGCACGGTCAGATTCAATCGACGCACAGCGTGAGTGCCGGGCTTGATTACGCGGCGGTGGGTCCGGAGCACGCCTGGTTGCACGACGCCGGCCGGGTGGAATACACGTACGCCACGGACGACGAGGCCCTGAACGCCTTCACCCGTCTGGCGCGCACGGAAGGAATTATTCCCGCTCTGGAATCCGCCCACGCAGTGGCGGAGTGCTTCAAGCAGGCGCCCGCCCTGGGCCCGGAGAAGATCATGATCGTCAACCTTTCCGGACGTGGCGACAAGGATGTGGCGCAAGTGGCGACTAAGGTCGGCCTGAAGATGCCGGTGTGAACAGCGCACGGATCGCCTCCACACGACGGCGGTTCGTGCCGAGGTCGCTTCGGCCAATCCGGGAGGCGGAACGGACATGGATGACTTTCCCTCCGTCATCGGCCGCGAATTCCAGGTCGTCGCGAAACCGCAGGAACGCGGTTGTCACCTCGAACCGCAGATAGCCCGGGCGTTCCTCCACCAGGCGGGTGCGGGGCAGGAAAAGCACGAGTTCCCGCAAGCGTTTTAATTCCTGCGTCGGCGTGTCGGGTCCCGGACAGAGCAGTGGCTCGATCCGGGCGCGTGGTTCCGTGTCATAACTGCAGACGCAGTTGGGCGAATCGGGGCAGGGCAGAAGTTGCCCGTTGGCCCGGCCCAGTTCAGGCGGTTTCACAAATTGATTCAAGAGCACCACTCCATACGCGACGACCAGCCACACCAGCCACCACACGCGCGAACGCCTGGGGCGGTCGGCGGCAGACTTTGGCGGGGCGGTCACTGGTGGAGCGTAGGCGGAAATTGAGCACGGTCCATCGGCCCCGAATGGCTTTCAACACTGGAGAGAAAATTCGCGGAAAG
>JAYTHD010000485.1:0-22975 GCA_043732975.1 Verrucomicrobiota bacterium | reverse complement strand
ACCCCGGATTTGCAAGGTCACTTCGCCGACAGGAACCGGACCTTGGCGCTCAATTCGGGCGTCAGGTACCGATCCGGATTCTCGATCTTCACCTTCACCGACAGGGTTCCCTTGGCCCGATTGGCTTCCGGAGCGATCTCGGCAACCACTCCCGCATACTCCTTGTCCGGATACGCCTCGGGACTGACGATACAACGCTGGCCCAGACGAACCTTGCTGAGAACGGACTCGCTGACATCCGTCTCCACCTGCAGGTCTGATAAATCAGCCACGGCAATCAATGACGTACTGGGTCCGCGGCCGCTGCCGAACGTTTGCGGAGTGACCAATTCGTTGGCATCCACGAGGCGCTCCAAAACCACTCCGTTGACCGGGGAACGGATGATACACCAATCCCGGTAGGTATCGATCAACTGGCGGGCCGACTGGCTGAGCCGGCGCTGGGCCTCTGCGGCGGCGAGCGCCAACCGGGCGTCGTCAAGCATCTTCTGCATTTCGACGCGGTTGTTGACCAAATCCTGGGCGCGTTTGAGATCCGTGTTCGCCCGATCCACCGCCACCTGCGATACGGCCATCTGCGCCTCGACCTCCGCCAGGCGCGCACGGTATTCGGAGTCATCCAACCGGACCACGACCTGTCCGTTGGTCACGGCATCGCCCTTCTTCACCCCGATCCATGTCACCACGCCCAGGAAGCGCGGGCTTAGTTCAATTCGTTCGCGAGCGATGATATATCCGGCCACCACCAGAGCGGTGGCGTCCGGCTCCGCCCGGTTCGGCGGCGTCGCCGGATGATTGCCCGGCGTGCCCGGCGTTGCGCCCGCTGATCCCCGACTCCGCTCCGCATCCAGGTCCTTGGCGCGGGCGGCCGAAGACTGGTCGGCCTTGGCCACGGCGGCTTCACGGCTGGATTTCAGGCCCGCGCGCGCGCCATCGCCCGGCCGGGGATAGGCCAGGCACAGGGCGACGCCGGTGACCACCAGCACGGCCGTGAGGATCCAGCCCAAGGATCCACTCGCCCGACGTTTGCGCGACGAGGCAATGCGAAGCCGGGCCAGCGGATCTTCGTTCATAGGGATTTCAAAGCGGAAATGACGGGCAAACGCGCCGCACGAAGGGCTGGCAGCAGGCTCCCTGCGAGACCGATGACCACGGAAAACGCCATGCCCAGAACAACGAGATCCGGAGTGATCCGGAATTGGTAGACGGTCTCCGCAAAGGACTGAAAATCGAGCGAACCAAAGGTCGTTCCCCGGATCGACAGCACCCATTGGACGCCGGCGGCGGCCGCGCAGCCCACCGACCCACCGGCCGCGGAGAGCAGCGCACCCTCGATCAGGAAGCAAAGCACGACCGCACCGCGCGAATAACCCAGAACCCGCAGCGTGCCGATCTCGCGCGTCCGCGAGGCGACACTGGCGTACATCGTATTCATTGCCGCAAAGACCGCGCCCACCGACATGGCCGCCCCGAGCAGGCCCGCCAGAATTTTGAAGGGAATCGCCGTGGCGGTCTGCTTTTCGTAATAGCCCTTTTCCGATTCCGCCCGCAACGCCAGTCGCTTGTCGCTGGCAATCCGATTCGTCAACGCCACCAGTGCCGCCGCATCCTTGGGTCGCACGAGGAGGCTCGAGTACATTTCACCACGGTCAAAGATCGACCGCGATTCATCCGCATCCATCCACGCCTCGGAATCAAAGGCACTGCCCGCTCCGTCAAAATGTCCCACCACGGTCAAGCGGTCGGGTCCGGCCTTGAAAGAGCCGCCAATCTCGAAACCGGCGAAGCGCTGGGCCAGTTTGCGCGCCACCGTCACTTCGCGCTGCCCGCGCCGAAACCAGCGCCCTTCGGTCAGTTTCACCTGCTCGCGCAATTCCTGTCCCTGGGCGGTGATGCCCCGCAGCAGGGCATTGGCTTCCCCGTCCCGGTGACGTCGAGGGACACTCACGATCATGACCAGTTCCGCCGAGATCATCGGCTGTCCTTCCGCATTGGCCGCAATCTCTTCGAAATAGCGCACGGTTCGGAATTGTTCCAACGTGACGAGGCTGCCGGATTCCGCCTGTGATCCCTTGCGCACGATCAGCACGTTGTTGGGATTGCCCGTGTTCCCGCTGTTGGCCTCGATGCCATGCGCCAGCGCGCGCAGCAGGACGAAGACGGACACCACCAGGGCGATGCCCACAATCGTCGAAACCGTGGCGCGCCAGCGCACGAGGATGTTCCGCAAATTATATCGCAGTGGCAGGGCCATGATCAGTCCAGGGTCTTCAATCCGTCTACGACCGACGTCCGCGCCATGGTGATGATCGGCATGATCGCCGCGGTGAGGCCGAGCCCGGCAGCGACGACGGATCCGGTGGCCATGATGCGCGGCGTCACTTCGAAATAGGGCATGAATCCCGACGTCAGTTTCTGCAAGGTGACATGCCCGCCGGTCAGCAGGTCCATCTGGGTCCAGAAGGCCCATGCGCCACCGATCCCCAACGCCCCGCCGAGCGCGGCCAGCGCAAAGCTTTCCGCGAGGATGAATCCGGCGAGGTCGCGGCGTTGGAATCCCAGGGCCTTCAGCACGGCCAGTTCCCGGAAGCGTTCGCGGATGGCCATGCTCATCGTGCTCGCACTCACCAGGATCAGAGTAAAAACCACCACCAGGCTGATGGCGCTGGTCAGCATTTTCACGTTGCCAAACATGCTGACGAAACTGAGCTGGAAGGCGCGCTCGGTCTCCGCCCGCACTTCCGCCGAAGTGTTGGCAAACATCGCATCCACGCGATTGATGATGTCATTCACCAACTCCGGCGACTCCGCGCACAGATACCAGGTCCCCGCCATGCCCCAGCCGCCCATGAGTTTGTCCAGCAGGTCGTGGTGAAAAAAACAGTTCCGATCATCCACCGTGCCCGCGTACACGGCCGCGACCCGCAACTCCAGGTCCACCGGATAAAAGGTCCCGGTGAACTTGAGCGGATCCCCCACCTTCAAGCCATACCGCTTCATGGTGTCCTGCCCCAGGAGACAGGAATTGCGGTCCTTGATGAAATCCTCATACGATCCATCGACGATCTTTCCCTCGATGATCAGGGCCCGGAAACGTGCGGGATCCACGGCGAACTGGGCCCAGCCGGTGGCGGTTTCATCGCGAAAAGTGCCACCGTAAAAAGTGAACGGCGTCACCTGCTTGACCCCGGGGATACGTTCGATCTGGGCCAGTTGCTTGTACGGCAGTGGCTGCATGAGCGACACCTTGTTGCGGGCGATCACCCGGAGCGATCCCGCCTCCGATTCCGGGGGCGTGGTCAGCTCCCGCTGAAGCGTCAGGAGAGTCACCAACAAGGCGCATGAAACACCCACGGACACGATGGTCAGCAGAGCCCGCCGCCGGTTGCGCAGGGAGTTCTTGAGAACAAAGGTCGCGATCGTCATGGCATCGCCGGAACCGGCCTTTCATCCCGCTCGATTTCGCCCTTCTCCAGGTGCAGTTGGCGGGTGCCAAACGCTGCGGCCTTGGGATCGTGCGTCACCATGATCACCGTCTTGCCGGACTCCTGGCTCAGCCGTTTCAGCAGCCCCAGAACGTCGGCCGCCGATTTTGCGTCGAGATTGCCCGTCGGCTCGTCCGCCACCAACAGCGCCGGATCCGTGGCAATCGCCCGCGCAATCGCCACCCGCTGCTGCTGTCCGCCGGAAAGCTGATCCGGCCGATGATGGAAGCGATCGGAAAGCCCGACCAATTCCAGGGCCGTCGACACCTGGGCCCGACGCTCGGAGCGGGACAGACGGGTCAGCAGGAGAGGCAGTTCGACGTTCTCCGCCGCCGTCAATACGGGGATCAAATTAAAACTCTGGAAAACGAAGCCCACATTCTGGTTCCGCCAGCCAGCCAGCTCCGACTCGTTCAGGTTGGCGATATTGATTCCCTGAACCAACACCGTGCCCGACGTGGCGTGATCAATCCCGGCCAGGAGATGCAACAAGGTCGACTTGCCGGAACCCGACGGTCCCATCAGGACAACAAACTCGCCGGGCGCGATATCCAGCGAAACTTTGCTGAGGGCGGTCACCTCGATGTCACCCTGGCGGTAGATCTTGGTGAGTTCCCGAATCTCGACAATGGAATCCACCGGAGCGGTTATCATGCAGAAGCTTTTCGATGGGCGGGGCAGGCACCGGGCGGGCGGCTCCGTCATTTCGCCCAATGCCGTTGCTTCAGCCAATAGACCAAATCCAGTGCCCAGGGATGGACGTTCTCAAACTGAGGCGGCTTGGACTGCAACCCAATGCCGTGTCGGCCGGATTCGAAGACGTGGAGATCGAACGGAACCCTGGCCCGCTGCAGGGCGGCGGCGAAGGCCAGGGAGTTTTCGACCGGCACTGCCGTATCCTCCGCCGTGTGCCAGAGGAAGCAAGGCGGGGTCCGCGGCGTGACCTGCAATTCGTTCGACAACAGCCAGACCAACGCCGGATCCGGCTTCTCGCCCAGCAAATTCCGCTTGGAACCCTGGTGCGTAAACTCCCCCAGGGTGATCACCGGATAACACAGCACCCCCAGGTCCGGCCGGCTGCTCTGGTGTTCCACCGCGTCGGCCGCGTCGGCGCGGCCCTCGTCCCAGTGCGTCACCGCCGTCGAGGCGAGGTGCCCGCCGGCACTGCTGCCCATGACCCCGACGCGCCTGGCGTCCACGGCGAAATCCGCCGCCCGGTGGCGAACGAGCCGCACGGCGCGGTTGACATCATTCAGCATGGCCGGATGACGATAGCCGTGACTGCCCAGCCGGTATTTCAGGACAAAACAAGTGACGCCGTGATCGGCGAGAAACTGCGCGTAATCGGCGCCTTCATGGGGTGCCAGGCCGCCATAACCGCCCCCGGGACAGATCACGATCGCCGCCCCCGTGGCAGTGCCGGTCGCCGCGAGGAAGGGCGTCAGGGTCGGGATGTCATTGGTGCCGGTTCCCAGGGCTCCGGGCGCTCCCTCGGGCCAGAGGGGAAAGGCATCGCGGACTTCAGCGGCACCCAGGACCGCGGCGGCATTCAATAGGGCAAGCGCAAGCAGTGAAAAGACCCGTTTCATAAAAACCCAGGGAATCATGCGCCACAAAATGACGTTCACCAAGGGAGTTCCCGGGCAGAATCAGCGACAGGTCCCACTGGCCATCCGGATTTTTCCACCGAACAATCGGGCGTGCCGTTTTCGTGGATCTGCCTGCTTTTCTGTACGCTGGCCGCGATCAGTCATGCCATCAGCCTCTGGCAACTGCTCGCTGCGCTGGCATTTCCGCTGCATCGGCGCGTCGATGCCCGGGGATTTGCACCCGGGATCACGCTACTGAAGCCGCTCAAGGGCGCAGACGTCCACACGCTGGATTGCCTCCGCAGCTGGTTTCGTCAGGACTACGCCGGACCGGTGCAGATCCTTTTCGGTGTTCACACGGCGGACGATCCGGCGGCGGCCGTCGTTCGCACGCTGCTCGCCGAGTTCCCCGGCCGGGACGCTCAATTGGTGGTCTGCCCGGAGCGCCCCGGTGCCAATGCAAAAGTGGGTACCTTGGTTCAACTGGAGGCCGTCGCCCGGCAGGACATCCTGTTGATCAGTGACGCCGACGTCCGGGTTCCCACGGATTTCCTCGCCCAATTTGTCCAGCCGCTGCGGGATTTGCACAATGCCCTGGTCAACAGCTTCTATGCCCAGGCCAATCCGGCCACCACCGCCCAATGTTGGGAAGCGCTCGCCACCAATGCCGACTTCTGGAGCCAGGTCCTGCAGTCCCGCGCGTTGAAGCCCCAGGATTTCGCCCTCGGCGCGGTCATGGCCGTCCGCCGGTCCGCCCTCAAGGGCATCGGCGGTTTCCGTGCGCTGGTCAATCACCTCGCGGACGACTATCAACTGGGTCAACGCATCGCCCGGCAAGGCGGCGTCATCGCCCTCAGCCCCGTCGTGGTCGAATGCTGGGATGCCCCGGCCGGCTGGCGCGCGATCTGGTCACATCAGCTCCGGTGGGCGCGCACGGTCCGGGTCTGTCAACCCGGGCCGTACGCCGCCAGCATCGTCAACAACGTCACCCTCTGGACCGCCCTGGCCATGCTGACCGGCTGGCAGCACCCGCCGGTCCTGCTGGCGGGTCCGATCCTTCTGGGCCTGCGGATCGCCTTCGCCCGGGGGCTCGCCCAGCGCCTGGGCTCGTGGAGCCCGGGTGCGCTGCAGAGTTTGTGGCTCATTCCGCTGCGGGATCTGTTGGGCGCCACCCTCTGGCTGCTGGCCTTCTTTGGCAATCAGGTCACGTGGCGCGGCGTCACTTTCCAGGTCGGCAGGGACGGAACGTTGCAACGGATTTGAAGGCTGCTCCGGTGCTCCGGCGATCAGGGCTTCAACGCGTGTTCCGAAACCTGCACGCCCTTCTTGAACTTGTTAAACCCGAAGAAAGTCGGCTTGAACTCACCCACGCAGGTCACATCCGTCTTGGCCGGCACCTCGAGGCCGGTCAGCGAATAACACGCATTCACAAACAGGCGGCGCAAATCCTCGCTCTCCAAATCCGTGGCGGCGCCGATGGTGGAGCACAAGACACGGGCGGTTTTGCCCGACTCACCGCGAAAATCCCGCAACCAGACCAGTGGCATCACCGGCTTGGCCAGGTTCGGCGGCGAGGACGGATCCAGCGTCTTGAGCGTCTGGCCCCAGAGCAGCACCGTGGCGTCGGCCGGGAAATCCGGATTGACCCCGTAGACATCGGTCGGACCGAAAACATCCGTCACCCCGCGCAGGATCGGATGCTTCTGGTTCTTGCCATCGACCAGTCCACGGGTGCCTTCGCTGCCGTGATTGCCATGATGATAGGTCCAGGTTTCGCCGACCACCGCGCCACCAAAACCACCGGTCCAGACGCCGCCCTTGTGCTGCCAATGATATTTGGCGTAGACGCTGTCGGGATTCTTCGTGTAGTTGAAGGAATGGGTCGCCGTCCGGAGCACGATCATCGGCTTGCCCGAATTGACGTAGGTATCGAAGTGAGCCATGTCCCCGTCCGGCAATTCACGGAAGCGGAATTGGTTCACGACCAGATCCGCGGAATCCAGCAGGTGCATTCCCGGAATATTGCTGCTGTTGTTGGGATTGATGGCGCCGTCGGCATCCTGCGAGAAGAGGACGGTGCATTTGAAGCCATGCCGCTGGCTCAGGATCTTGCCGAGTTGGGGCAACCCTTCCTCCGAACGGTATTCTTCGTCACCCGACATCAGCACGATGTGTTTGCCGGTACCGGGACCCGGCTTGGGTTCGTAGGTGACCCACGGGGCCGCCTGCATCGAATTGAGTGCCCCGGCCACCAGGGTAGCTGTGATCAAACCAGATAGGGAAAATTTCACAAACCGACGATAGCAAGCCCGCGTGGCTCCGCAGTAAAAAAGGAAATTCACCTCTTTTTTATTTTTCGTTCGCCTCCTTCCCTCGATCCGCCCCCCCCGGCCAAACCGCCAAACCAATCCCAGGCAAAAAATGGGCGAGCCTTGCCAATTGCCGTTGAGCGAAACACCCGGGCGGATCGGAGGCTCGCGGGAACTCGTCGGAACCAGGACCTCCGGGGATCCCGACGAGGCCACCGCGAAGGATTCAAAATGTTGGCCAACAGAAAACTGGAGCGACTCCGGCAGCAAAAGCAGTTACTCATGGCGGAAGGCGACGCTCAACGCCGGCTGCTCTGCCATGACGGCGCTGCCATCCGCGCACGCTTGCAGTGGCTCGAAACCCCCTGGAAACTGGCCCGCCTCTCACTGCCCTGGCTGACGCTCGCCGCCCCGCTATGGCAACTTTGGTGCACACCCGCGAGCAGTCGCGGTCGAGGATCCTGGATCAATAAAATCACCGCCGGCATTGCCTTGGGACAACGTTTGGCGGCGGTCTGGCGACGGTTCCCACCGGGCGATGGGCGACGGACTCCGTGACCCTTGGGCAAGAAATGTCCTCACCTCGGCAATCCCCGTGCGGTCGTTGACACCCCCACCCGCCAACGTGCCTCCATTGAATCGACTGAGTCCGTCGGCAGTTCCCGGGAACGAAAGGATTGGCGGAAATTCCGCCGAAATCCTGGAGCGGCGCACCGCCGCTTCCATCCGCCCGGCGCCGGAGGGGTGCTTTCACTGCGGGGAACGCTGCCCAACCCCCGCCTGGACCGAGCAGGGTCACTGTTTCTGCTGTGCGGGCTGCCAGACCGTTTTCTCACTGCTGCACGAGACCGGACTCTGCCAGTTTTATGATTTCGCAGCCAGTCCCGGCACGCGGGTCCCGGCGAGTTCAACGGCCGACCGCTGGGCCTTCCTCCGCGATCCGGCGGTGGCGGCTCGGTTGCTGGATTATTCCGACGAAACCCGGGCCTGCGTCACCCTGCAGGTGCCGTCGATCCACTGCCTCGCCTGTGTCTGGCTGCTCGAAAATCTCTTCCGATTGCATCCGGGCATCGGGGAGTCGCGCGTGAATTTTTCCCGACGCGAAGTCAGCGTCACTTTTGAACGCGCCCAATTGAGCCTGTGCGAACTCATCACACTCCTGGCATCTTTGGGCTACGCGCCCGAGTTGACCTACGCCAAGATCACCCCCCGCCAAAGCCGGACAGGTCCCCGCTTGCGTCAACGGCAGTGGTTGCAGCTTGGCGTGGCCGGGTTCGGATTCGGCAATGCGATGCTGCTCGGTTTGCCTGGATATTGGGGACTCGACAGCCTGAGCGGTCCCTGGTTCAAGGCGCTCGCCGGCTGGCTGAGCCTGGCGCTCGCACTCCCCGTTCTGATCTACAGTGCCGCCGACTACTGGCGGGCCGCCTGGACCAGCCTGCGCCAACGGGCACTCCTGATCGAAGTCCCCATCGCTCTCGGGTTGGTGGCCCTCTATGGACAAAGCATCTATGAAGTCGCCCGCGGACACGAAGGTTATTCGGATTCACTCACCGGGCTGATCTTCTTTCTGCTCGCGGGGCGGATGTTTCAGCGGAAGTCCTTCGACCGGCTGGTATTCGACCGCGACTACAAAGGCTTCTTCCCCTTGTCGGTGCTGCGAAAGACCGCCACCGGTGAGGAAACCGTCGCCATTTCCGAACTGGCCGTCGGCGACCGACTCCTGATCCGCCATGGGGAATTGGTGCCGGCCGACGCTCAAATTCTCTCCGGCGAGGCGCTGGTTGACTATAGTTTTGTGACTGGCGAAGCCCATCCAGTCGTCCGCCAGGTGGGCGAAAGCATCTACGCGGGCGGCCGGCAAATGGGCGGCCTGCTCGAAGTGCAAACCGTCAAATCCGTCTCGGAGAGCTATCTCACGTCGCTCTGGAATCAGGACGCCTTCCGCAAAAAGCCCGGCCAGAAGCTGGAAACATTGACCAACCGCTACAGCCGTCGCTTCACCCTGGGCATCATTGGCATCGCCCTCGCCACGACCGCCGTCTGGCTGCTCATCGATCCTGCCGTCGCCCTGAAGGCCGGCGTCTCCGTGCTCATCGTGGCCTGTCCCTGTGCGCTGGCCCTGGCGGCGCCGCTGACGTTGGGAACTGCCCACCGCTGGCTCGCCAGCCATGCCATCTTTCTCCGCAATGCGGCGGTCATCGAACAACTGGCCCCGGTGGATACGGTGGTCTTTGACAAGACCGGCACCCTGACCGCCACCGGCGCCGGTGCCGTGGTGGGGAATGGCCCACCCCTCACCCCGGCGGAGCAACAACTGGTCCGCTCACTGGCACGCCTCTCCGCCCATCCCCTCGCCCGATGGGTGACCGAGAGCTTGCCGGAATCATCACCGGAACCGATCCGAGATTTTACGGAAATCACCGGCAGCGGAATTCGCGGAACGGCTGCGGGGCACGAACTCCACCTGGGCTCGGCCGCATGGTTGAACTCCCTCGGAGCCGGTCCGCTCCGGAGTGCGGCAAACTCAGATTCCCTTTCAACCTGCACACGCAATCCGGCCCGCTTGTCCGGCAGTGAAATTCATATAGCCATCGACGGCGTTCAGCGCGGCTGTTTCCTCCTCGAGGCCCGATTGCGGCCCGAAGTGGACCGCCTCATGGAACGGCTCCGGGGAAATTGCCAACTGGTTCTATTAAGTGGCGACAACGCCCGGGAGGAGGCCCGGTTTCGCGCACTGCTGGGGCCCGACGCCCGGATCGAGTTCCAGCAGAGCCCGCTCGACAAACTCCGGATCGTCCGTGAACTGCAGGCCACCGGCCACCAGGTGGTCATGGTGGGCGACGGACTGAATGATGCCGGTGCCCTGAAACAGGCGGACGTCGGCGTGGCCGTGGTGGAGCACGTGGGCTCGTTCACGCCGGCCAGCGACATCATCATCGCCGCGGCTGAACTGCCGCGGTTGGCCGATATGCTGACCTTCGCCCGACGCTCTGCACACATCGTCCGGGCCGGCTTTCTCCTGTCCGGTGCCTACAACGTCATCGGCCTTTCCATCGCCGCGGCCGGCCGGTTGTCACCCCTGATTTGCGCCGTCCTGATGCCACTGAGTTCAGTCACCGTGGTTCTCTTTGCGATCGCCGCCACGCGCTGGACGGCTTGGCGGACGTTTCGCGAGACCCCAAAAACCCCAACGCAGCCCGATTCCTCCACCCCACGCCACGAGATCGGTATGCCTGGCCGGAGCTCCTTGGCGAAAGGGGCCGCCCGGTGAACGTCATCCTGCTCCTGATCTTCGCCAGTCTCGCCATGGCCGTGATATTTCTCCTCGCCTTCATCTGGGCGGTGCACTCCGGGCAGTATGAAGACACCTGCACACCCTCGATGCGCATGCTCGCCGAGGATCCGGTCGCCCCGGAACAACGGACCGCTTTCCCCTTAAAACAGAACCGAAATCAGCCGTGAACGTAGATACCATCCGTTACGACAACCGGATTGTCCGGGCCTTCGCCATCGCGACCATCCTCTGGGGCCTCGTGGGCTTCAGTGCCGGACTCCTCATCGCCTGTCAGCTCTTCTGGCCGGAACTGAATCTCAACCTTCAGTATACCACCTTTGGGCGCCTGCGTCCGCTGCACACCAATGCCGTCATCTTTGCCTTCGTCGGCAATGGCATGTTCACCGGCATTTACTATTCGCTGCAACGCCTCTGCAAGGCGCGGATGTTTTCCGATTTCCTCAGCGCGATCAACTTCTGGGGCTGGCAATCCATCATCGTCGCCGCCGCGGTGACGCTGCCCCTCGGATTGACCTCCAGCAAGGAGTACGCGGAACTGGAATGGCCGATCGACCTCGGCATCACCGTGGTCTGGGTCGCCTTCACCATCAATCTGCTGGGAACGATCCTCAAGCGTCGGGAAAAGCATATCTATGTCGCCATCTGGTTCTACATTGCCACGGCGATCACGGTGGCCGTGTTGCATATCGGCAATTCGCTCGCCATTCCGGCGTCCTCGTTCAAGAGCTACTCCATCTATGCCGGCGTCCAGGACGCCCTGATGCAATGGTGGTACGGCCACAACGCCGTCGCCTTTTTCCTCACCACCCCATATCTGGGCATGATGTATTACTTTCTGCCCAAGGCGGCGGAACGGCCTGTCTTCAGCTATCGCCTCTCCATCATTCATTTCTGGGGCCTCATCTTCATCTATATCTGGGCAGGACCGCATCATTTGCTCTACACGGCCCTTCCCGACTGGGCGCAGTCCCTGGGCATGGTATTCAGCGTCATGCTGATAGCTCCCAGCTGGGGCGGCATGTTGAACGGATTGCTGACCTTGCGCGGTGCCTGGCACAAGGTGCGTCAGGACCCCATGCTCAAGTTCATGGTGGTCGCGCTCACCGCCTATGGCATGGCCACCCTCGAAGGACCGATGCTGGCCATCAAATCGGTCAATGCCCTGTCGCATTATACCGATTGGACGATCGCCCACGTCCACACGGGCGCGCTCGGGTGGAACGGATTCTTGACTTTCTCGGTGCTCTACTGGCTCATCCCGCGCCTATATGATACCCGCCTCTGGTCGGTGAAACTGGCCAACTGGCACTTCTGGATCTCCCTGATGGGCATGATGTTTTACGTCGTCCCCATGTATTGGAGCGGGATCACCCAGGGCCTGATGTGGAAACAGTTCACCGCCGAAGGGTTCCTGCAATACCCCAATTTCCTGGAGACGGTCCTCCAGATCCTCCCGATGTACCGGCTCCGGGCCATCGGTGGTTCGCTCTACATCGTGGGGGCGATCCTGATGACGTTCAACCTGTGGCAGACGATGCGCCATGGTCGCTTTGTTCCGGAGCAGGAAGTCCAGGTGCCCGCCCGGCCCCGGCAATCCGCGGCGTCCCACGGCACCGATCCCTGGGGCCACCGCTGGCTCGAAGCCAAGCCGCTGCTCTTTACCTGCCTCGCCCTGATCGCCATCCTCATCGGCGGCGCCGTGGAAATCATTCCGATGTACCTGATCAAGGACAACGTGCCGGTCATTTCCAGCGTGAAGCCCTATACGCCCCTCGAGGTCCTGGGCCGGGATATTTATATCCGCGAGGGTTGCGTCGGCTGTCATTCGCAGATGATCCGGCCGTTTCGCAGCGAAACGGAGCGGTACGGGGATTACTCCAAGGCCGGTGAATTCGTCTTTGATCATCCCTTCCTCTGGGGATCCAAACGCACCGGGCCCGACTTGCATCGCGAAGGCGGCAAGTACCCGGACGCCTGGCATTACAATCATATGGACGATCCCCGGCTGATGTCTCCCGGCTCCATCATGCCGCGCTATTCGTGGTTGCTGAC
Source organism: Verrucomicrobiota bacterium (assembly GCA_043732975.1). Lineage (GTDB taxonomy): Bacteria > Verrucomicrobiota > Verrucomicrobiia > Limisphaerales > UBA9464 > CANIZL01. Next base: position 10,242 of record JAYTHD010000485.1, on the reverse strand, counting down.
CCAGCGGATCGAGACCAACGCGCTCGCTCCCCGTCTGGTCGCCCTGCGCCGGACCGGTGTTCCCTACCCGCCCGGATTCGAAAATGGCCCGGCCCAAAAGGACCTGTCGGCCCAGGCCGCCAAAATCGTGATCAATCTCAGGCAGGGTTCCATCACCAACGCGCCCGCCGACACGGAGATCATCGCCCTCATTGCGTATCTTCAACGTCTGGGCACGGACGCCAAGGCAGCTCCCGCGGCTCCGGTCGCCCCCAAAACGGCGGCGGTGGAATCCCCGGCTTCGAAAACAATCGGAGGTGTTCTATGATCCAAAATGTATTGCGTGATATCGGCGGCGTCGGGTTGTACGGGGTGATTTCCGTCTGCCTGTTCTTCCTGGTCTTCAGCGTGGCCCTGCTGCGGGCCTGCCTGCTGAAGAAGGCGTTTCTCGAAACCATGAGTGCGTTGCCGTTGGATGACGGTCAACCCACCAACACGAGGGGAGGCGCGCGCCATGAATGATCCCGTGCGCGATCCCCTGTTGATGGATCATGATGCCGATGGCATTCAGGAATTGGACAACAATCTCCCGTTGTGGTGGGTCTGGCTTTTCTATCTCAGCATCGCCTTCGCCGCGTTCTATCTGGTCTACTATCACGTCCTCAAGGCGGGCGATCTTCAGATTGCCGAATACGACAAGGCCCAGGCCATCGGCGATAAGATCAAGGGTGACGCGATTGGCAAATTCGAGGCCAATCTGACCTCCTTGACCCCATCGCAGGATCCCGGAGTGCTCGGAGTGGGTCAGCAAACGTTCATAACGCTCTGCGCCCCCTGCCACCGGGCGGACGGCGGGGGACTCGTGGGGCCCAACCTCTGCGATGACTATTGGATCCATGGCTCCAACTACGTCGACAACGTCAAAACCATCATCACAGGCATCCCCGAAAAAGGCATGCTGACCTGGCGGGGTGTGCTGAAGCCAAGTGAAATCCAAGCGGTGGCCAGCTATATCTATACATTGCGTGGAACCAAGCCACCGAACCCCAAACAGCGCGAAGACCAGGCGCCACCGCCTTCGGACGTCAATCCGTTCGAATAACCTAGATTATCCACCCAGATGCCGGAACCCCAGCCAGAACCGTCCGAGGTGATCTCCCAGGGCGTGAATCGGGAGATTGATTGGCACGATTTCCGCGATCACCTCGCCACGGCCGACTCGGAGGGCCGGCGCAGGTGGATCTATGCGAAGAAGCCCCAAGGAACCTGGCATCGCCGGCGCGCCTGGTTCGCCACCCTGCTCATCGTGACCCTGTTTGTGGGCCCCTGGGTCCGCATCAATGGCAACCCCCTGCTGTTGCTTAACATTATCGAGCGGCGATTTTCGATCCTCGGCCAGATGTTCTGGCCCCAGGATTTCCCGATCTTCGCGGTGGCCATGCTGGTGTTCATCACGGGCATCATCGTGTTCACCGTGGCTTTCGGCCGCCTGTGGTGCGGTTGGGCCTGTCCGCAAACCGTCCTGATGGAAATGGTGTTTCGCAAGGTGGAATACCTGATCGAAGGCGGTGCCCACGAGCAGCGTACCCTGGCGGCCGGGCCCTGGCACTTCCGCAAGGTCTTCAAAAAAGGCCTCAAGCACGTCGTCTTCCTCGGCCTTTCCTTCATCGTCGGCAATACCCTGCTGGCCTACATCATCGGCAGTGAACAACTGCTGGCCATCCAGTTTGATGACCCACGCCGCCATCTCGTGGGACTCACCTTCATGCTGTTTTTCACCGCCTTGTTCTATGGGATCTTTGCCCGATTCCGGGAGCAGGCCTGTACCTTCATCTGTCCCTACGGACGCTTCCAGTCCGCGATGCTCGACGAGAATTCGCTGGTGGTGTCCTACGACCACAAGCGGGGCGAGCAGCGAGCCCCGTTGAAGCGTGCCGTGCCCGCGGAGGCGCGACAGGCGGCCGGACTCGGGGATTGCGTGGACTGCGGCCAGTGCGTCTCCGTCTGCCCGACCGGAATCGACATCCGGAACGGTACTCAGATGGAATGCGTGAATTGCACGGCGTGCATTGATGCCTGCGACACGGTCATGGACAAGGTCCAACGTCCGCGCGGCCTCATCCGCTTCGCCTCGCTGAACAACATTGAGCGCGGTGAACGTCAGCAGTTCACGGTACGGATGCGCTTTTATGCGGTCATCCTGACGGCACTCATCAGCCTGTTTCTCTACCAGGTATTCACCCGGGCCGCCGTGGGCATCACGCTGCTCCGGGCACCCGGCGCCCTGTTCCAAAGCACTCCGGAGGGAAACCTTCAGAATCTTTACACCGTGCGCATCATCAACAAGACCTCGCATCCCCTGCCCATCGAATTGAAGCTGCAGAATCTGTCCGGCACGGTTCGCGTCCTCGGTGCCGGCCCCTTCGAGGTCGCCAAGGAGAGCCTCGCGCAAACCTCGCTACTCATTGAACTCGACCCCGGCCTGCTCACCGGCAACAGCACCCAACTGACCCTGGGCGTCTATTCCAATGGCAAATTGCTGGAGACCGTCACCACCGGCTTCGTCGGCCCCCGTAAATGAATATATGAAAGACTCCCCCAATCCGAACGTTCCGGCCACCTCCGACCGGCCAGGGCGCAACCTGTGGCCGTACGCCATTGTCACCTGGTTCGTCGTCTTCGCCTCGTCGCTGGCGGCATGGATTACGTTTACTCTTCACCAGCCGACGGATCTGGTCCGTACCGACTACTATGAAGAGGAAGTGCACTATCAGGGGCAACTCGATCGACTGAATCGAACCGCCGCCGTCCGCGACCAAATCCGCGTGGAATATGATGCTCCCACCGCCGGGGTCCGCGTGCAATTGCCGCCCGGACACGGCGAAACGCATCCTGCCGGCCGGATCAGCTTCTACCGGCCTTCGGATTCCGCCCACGACTTCCATCTGCCGTTGCAGGTCGACGCTCAGGCCGTCCACCGGAGTTCGGGAGTCCGGCTGCTGGGCGGCCTCTGGAAGATCCGGGTGGAATGGTCGGTCGCCGGGAAGGAGTTTTATTTCGAGCATTCGCTCGTCGCCGACGAATCCCCCGCGGTGGCGAAGCTGACGCCGGCGCCCGCCGCCCGGTAGTTCATCACGTGATCGTCACGACCCACGCCATGCAACTTTGGACGGCGTTTCTCTTGGGCCTGGCCGGCAGTCTGCACTGCGGGGCGATGTGCGGTCCCCTGCTATTGGCTTTGGCCAAGGCCCGTCCGGCGCACTGGAATCGCGCCGTTGGCCGGATCGTTTATCATCTGGGACGACTGGCCGCGTACAGCGCCCTGGGATTGCTTTTCGGATTGGCCGGCCACGCCCTGGCCCTGGGCGGACTGCAGCGATGGCTTTCCCTGTCGCTGGGATTCGGCCTGCTGGCGGGAGGTCTGGTTTCCCAACGATTGGGCCTCTCCGCGGCCGTGTTCCGCTGGACCGGCTGGATTCGACGTGCCATGGGCGGGCTCCTGGCGCACCACTCCGTGGCCTCGCAGGGGGCTCTCGGAGCGCTCAACGGCCTTTTGCCCTGCGGACTGGTCTACGTGGCCACCGCGGGAGCCACCGCCACCGGGAGTGCCCTGTCCGGGGCCGCCTTCATGACCAGTTTTGGCCTCGGTACCTGGCCCCTGCTTCTCGGGCTGCAATTCCTCGGGCAGCGACTTCCCCTGCCGCCCCGGCTGGACCTGGGCAAGGTCCGCACCGTCGCCGTTGTGCTGATGGCTTTGCTGCTGATTCTTCGCGGCTTGGAACTCGATATCCCGTACCTGAGTCCGGCCTTGACCCCGGTTGCGGAGGGCACTGTGTCTTGCCATTAACGCAACCGAGGCGCTGACAAAGCCAACGCGTGGTGAGTGGGCCGCGGTGTTTGCGTAATTATGAGGCGGGACCGGTGGAGTCTGCGACCGCGGTCCACGTTTCAAATAGCAGCCGGCACAAAAAACAATCTATGTCGAAACCAAGTGCCTCCGCGGCGCCGAAGACGCCCCCGAGAAGATCCCATAAACTGGGAGCAAATCGCCACGAGTTCGCCAGCAAGACCCGAACCCGGGATGCGAACTTCGCCCAATCACGCGATCTCCACGAAGACCGCGGACAGCGGCAAGCCCAAACGAGGCAGGCACCCCGGACCGTGCCGGGTGGCGCCCGGGCAAAATAGACACGCCCCGCGCGGCCGTGAGCGGTCGAACCTGAGACGGATCCAGTGGTCTGACTCGACCGCTAAAGACCCCCGGCGCTGTTGACGCGCCGGGTAATCGGTCAATGGCTGGTGCCTCGTACTAGCGGCTCGCAGGTGGCGAGCCCGGGGTGGCGCCCGGCGCCGACGAGCCAACCGATGCCGGAGTCGGTCCCGGCGTTTACCTTGATTTTTCGCTCGGTTCCGTCTCCGGCGGTTGATCCTTCCCGAGCCTCCCTCCGCTCTCCGACCTCCGGGAAGTAATCTGTTGACGGAGCATCCGTCGGACGTAGGGTCAAAACAATCACCTCGAAGCGGCTCTGCTCCCACATCTTTTGGCGAATTGTCAAATGCGAGGGTTACGGATCGTTTTTCCGGTGATAAATCAGATTCAAATGGGAGACGCTGCGGCGACAAACAAGTTACAATCAGGTGTCATTTGCGTGACAGTACTGCGTCATTTCTTGGAAATGCTGGCTTTTTCTGCGGGCAATCCCGTGTTCGACGCCAGGCCTGAGGGTCGCCTTTGCCACCGCACGCCAGAAATCACACACATATGCAAACCAAACCACTAACCAAACTGGCCGTGCTCGCTGCCGCGTTGGGCTACTCCTGTGCCAGCACCTTTGCCGGTACCTTCACTTCGGATTTCAGCAATCCAAGCCAGACCGGATTTACCTTGAACGGCGGGACCCGTCCGGACGGCGTCACGCCCTACCCAACCATCGAAGCCGGCCATCTCGCGCTCACCTACAATGAAAACAGCGAACAGGCTTCCATCGTCCTCGACGACCTCGACGGCGGGGCGGCAATCGAGAGTTTTACGGTAGACTTCAAGCTCCAGATCGGCCCCGGCTCGGGAAATGCGGCCGATGGCACCTCGTTCTCGTTCGGTCCGGACGTCACCTCCGCATCGCTCTTCGGCGAGGAAGGCACGGGCAACGGCATCATTGTCGCCTTCGACATTTATGACAACGGCGGCGGCGAAGCTCCCGCCATCGAGGTCAAATACGGCGGCAATGTCATCGCCCATACCGGGTATACCAAGGCGGAAATGGTGACCAGCAAGTTTGAGCCGGTAACCATCCAACTGACCCGCAGCGGTGCGATCAATCTCAATTGGAAGGGCAGCCCCGTCTTCCAGAACCTGATCCTCCCCGGATTCATTCCGTCGGCGGGCCAGTTCGCGATCGGTGCCCGGACGGGCGGTGAGAACGCGAACCAATGGATCGACGATCTCCACGTCACCACCAAGGCGACCGGCGCGGCCGTGAAGCCCGCGATCTCCGCGGATCCCAAAAACGCGGCGGTTGCAGAACATGGGAGCGCCACGTTCTCGGCGACGTTCGACGGTTCGGCGCCGTTGACCTTTCAATGGTCCAAGAACAATGTGCCGATTCCGGATGCCACCGGGCCCAGCTACACCGCTCAAAACATCCCGTTTGCCGACAATGGTGCCAAGTTCAAGGTCACCATCACCAATCCGGCCGGCAATGTCAGTTCGGCGGAAGCCACCCTGGCGGTGACGGCGGACACCACGAAGCCGATCATCGCCAGTGTGTTTGCTAGTGACTCGTTCAAGCTGGTGACCATCGTTTTTTCAGAGCCGGTCACCGCGGCGACCGCCGGCAAAGCGGCCAACTACAGTTTGAGCGGCGGCCTCACAATCGTGGGCGCCCCGGAAGTGGTCAATCCAACCACCATCCGGCTGACCACCAGCGCCCAGGCCCTGGGAACGTCCTACATGCTCACGGTGAACAACGTCAATGACACGGCGACCAACCCGAACACGATCGCGGCCGGCAGCACGCAGAGCTTCTCGTCGTTTGTCTCCCTGCGGGGCGGGGTGAAACTGGAGGTGTTTCAGAATGTCACCCAGAGCCTGATCGATTTCGTCAGCGATCAAAGGTACATCGACAACAATCCGGACGTGATTGCCTACGTCACGCAGTTCACGAGTCGACTGGCGTTGCCGGACAACCAGCAGGCGTTGCCCACCCGGGAAAATTATTTTGGCCGCTTGAGTGGCTGGATTGTTCCGCCGTCCAGCGGTGACTACGAGTTTTTCATCCGCAGTGATGATGCCTCACAACTTTACCTCAGCACGGATGACAAGCGGGAAAACGCCGAACTCATCGCCGAGGAAACCGGCTGCTGTGATCCGTTCCAGGAGCCGGGCCTCCCGGAGACCTCCACGCCCCACGCGCTGGTGGCCAACAAGCGGTATTATATTTATGCCATTTTGAAGGAAGGCGGCGGCGGCGATTATTGTGACGTCGCCTACCGGAAGGTGGGGGACACGACCATCCCCCGGGGCCTTCCCTATATTCCCGGGGCGGTGCTCGAAACGATTGCCGCACCAGGAACGTTTACGCCGCCCACGGTGGCGATCTCGAGCCCCGCCAATGGCAGTTCGTTTGACGTGGGCGCACCCGTGACGCTGACCGCCACAGCCACGGCGACCGCAGGCAAAAGCATCGCAAAGGTGGAATTCTATGAACTGTCCAACAAGGTCGGCGAGGCGACGACCAGTCCGTTTTCGATCACCCTGGCAAACCTGACGGAGGACGCCCACAAATATACAGTCCGGGCGACCGACAGCGCCGGGTTGTACACGGATTCTGCAGCCACGACCATCTCGGTGGGCGGGTTGAAGAAGAAAGTCACGCTACTGGCCATCGATGATCAGACGGTGGTTCGCTATGACCGGTCGGGTCGGGACCTGGGAACGGCGTGGCGGGAAAAGGGCTACGACGATGGCGCCTGGCCGCAGGGCAAGACGCTGATAGCGGATGAGACGACCACGACGGTGGAGCCCATTCGGACGGCCGTCAGCCGGTTCAACGATGACAATGTGTATGTGGTGACCTTCTATTTCCGCACGCATTTCAATTTCAGCGGGGCGATCGCGCCCGGGGTGAAGCTCCAATTGCGTCACGCCGTGGACGACGGCGCGGTTTTCTATCTGAACGGCAAGGAACTCCATCGCTTCGGGCTCGCGGCGGGTGCGCCCTATGATTTCACGACCTTGTTTGGCGGCCACGAGAACGCGTATGAGGGACCGTTTGATGTGCCGACGGATGCGCTGGTGCAGGGGGATAACGTGCTGGCGGCCGAAGTGCACCAGTCCAGCACCAGCAGTTCGGACATGGTTTACGGCGCGGAACTCATCGCGACCATTCCGGCGGTGACGACGACGCTGTTCGCCATCGACGACAGCAAGACCTGGCGCTACGACCGAACGGGCCGGGATCTGGGCACGGATTGGCGGGCGAAAGGTTACGACGACGCCGCCTGGCCGCAGGGGAAGACGCTGATCGCGGATGAGACCACCACGACCGTGGAGCCGATCCGCACGGCGATCAGCCGGTTCAACGATGATAATGTATATGTCGTGACCTTCTATTTCCGGAGTCATTTTAATTTCCCCGGAGAGGTTGCGCAGGCAAAGATGAAACTGCGGCATGCCGTGGATGATGGCGCGGTGTTCTATATCAACGGCACCGAGGTTCATCGCTTCGGACTCGCGGCGGATGCCTCGTTCGATTACCTGACCTTGTTCGGCGGCCACGAGAATGCCTACGAAGGTCCTTTTGACATTCCGGTCACCAGTCTGGTGCCGGGTGACAATGTGATGGCGGTCGAGGTGCACCAGTCTAGCACCAGCAGTTCCGATATGGTCTTCGGTGCGGAATTGAGTGCGACCTACTTCTCAACCTCAACGGTGGCACCCCCGACGATACCGAAGCTCAATGCGCCCACGGTCCAAGGTGGCAACATCACCATTACCTGGATCAACGGTGGGACCCTGGAGTCCGCCACGGCGGTTGCCGGCCCCTGGGTCACTACTGGCGACTCGGACGGCTCCTTCTCCGAAGCCTCGACCGGCGCAGCCAAATTCTACCGGGTTCGCAAGTAACCCGGGCAACCTGCAGAGAGAGACCGGAGCACTCCGGTCTCTCTTTTTGTTTGGTGCCATGGCCACGGTTTTCCCTGTCTTGAAAACCTGGAACGAGGCGACGGAGTAAGTGTGTGGTCCGACCCAGTTGGCCTTCGGCGCCGGACTTGCCCATCTTCACGGAACCGTCAAATCGAACTGGAGCACCAAGCCTTCCTGCCCGTCGAATTCCACCCTTTGCGTCATTGAGCCCGCCTTGCGATGGGTCGCTTCAATCTCGTACGAGCCCGCGGGAAGGTGCTGAGGGAGGACAAAGACCCCATTCGTATCGGTTACCCTAAAAATAATTAGCACCCGCTGATTTGCGAATCCGACACCGGATTTACGCAGGCAGGATTTTCAGTGAAGAATGGGACAGTTCAGGCGCCGCACCACCGGGAGTCGTTTCCACTTGGATGTTTACGGAGCGTGGTTCCGTCGGGCAAGGTCCGCTGCCGGGGAATTCCGTTTGCCGTCGCGCTGAACGCGCGCCGAGGAAAATGGGGCCGCGCGGCAACGCGGCCGTACCTCCAATCACTGGTGGGGCGATCGCTGCCGCGTCGCCCTGACTTCCCGCCCTCGCCGCAAGGCGCGGGCGATGCCGGTTTTCCATCGCGCTGAACACGCGCTGGAGAAAATGGGGCTGCGCGCCAACACCGCTATTGAGACGGACCTCAGTGACCTACCCCAAACCTCTTGCTCGATCAGTTCCGGTACCGCAATATGCTTCCAATACACCAATTCGCGAAAACAAGGCTTTTTTCGGCGGAGCGTTGAAAAGTAAACATCTTATCAATAGACCGCAAGCAGACCGCCTGCTTTCGGCCTCAGAATATACAGCTTGAGGCGATACCCAACACCCGATGAACCGATCACGACTTCCACATCTGCTCGAAACCATTTGGAGCAGCGCGCTGGCTGCCGGGCTGGGCTTTCTGTTCTGGGCAGGCGTGGTATCGGCCGCGCCGTTTGCCATCCGAGGGCCGGGAGTCAACCCAGGCGACTTCCGGCTCACAACGTTCGCCACCGGGCTAAGTCATCCACTTGGAATGGCGGAACTGGTGGACGGCTCGCTGCTGGTGGCAGTGAGCGAGGGCACCAGCTTTTTCCAGTCGACCGGAGCGTTGATTCGGCTGGTGGACGCGGACGGGGATGGCATCGCGGATGGTCCGCCCGCGGTGCTGTACACCAACCTTCCGGGCGGATTGTCGTCGCTGCGCATGGGTGGAAACCTCGTTTTCGTGACCGGCCAAGGTGCAGGGAAGCCAATCATGGTCCTCCGCGCTGGAGCGACGCCCGGCGATGCGCTGACACGGGGCGGGGCGATCCATATAAACTATCCGGCGGGCAGCTGGGAACATTCCCACTCCGCGCTGGCGATCCGGGAAACTCCGGGGTCGCCGGGAAGCTTCGATCTGATTTTCCAGCTCGGATCCCAGTTCAACTTCGCCCCGACCACCGGGTCGGCCACACTGAGCAGCGACGAGATCGCGGACGCGAGCGGGGCGCTGGAGGGCGATTCAATTTACCTGCTCACAATCACCGACCAGCAGACCAGCGTGACGGCTTCCAAGCTCACCCGCATCGCGCGCGGCCTGCGCAATCCGGCGGGTTTTGCCTTCGAGCCGGGCACGGGTGATCTCTACTTTGAGGACAACGGCATTGACGGCCTGGTAGACGCCAATGAGCCGTTGAGCGCCGATGAATTGAATCGAATCCACGCCGAAGACCTCGGTGGCGCGGTCGAGGACTTCGGCTTTCCGGATAACTATACGGAGTACCGTTCCGGCACGCGGGTGGGCGGCGCGGGCATCCAGCCGCTGATCGCCTTCCAACCACTGCCGGATCCATTCACCGGTTCGGAGAGTGAGGGGCCGAATGACATCGCCTTTGCTCCGCACGCGTTTCCGCCAGGGCTCAATCGGGGAATCTTCGTCGGCTTCCACGGAAAGTACGGTCAGGGCGGCCTGGCGAACGAAGAGAATCCGCTGGTGTATGCCGATCCGGCTTCCGGAAAATACTTCCAGTTCATCGGCAACGACGAAGCGGGCGTGGGCCATCTCGACGGGTTGCTGCCGACGGCCGATTCGCTGTTCATCGCGGACCTGGCCTCCAAAGGC
>JAYTHD010000484.1:0-6315 GCA_043732975.1 Verrucomicrobiota bacterium | reverse complement strand
TCTGCGGAAAGGGAGATTTGCTTTCGCGGATTGTCTCAAATTGCGGCGATGGAACGGATCGGGCGAGAGCATTCGGGGACCCGCGGCCCATTGGAGACGCACCAGCAATCGCCTTTTCTCCATAAATCTTCTAAGGAGTGGGCGGTGCCGGTGTCTCACTGGTACGGCACATGACGACGATGACGCGATAGGCAGCAGCGAACGATGGAAAGCCCGATCGAGTGACACCGATTTCCTTGTCCACAGCCCCTTCCTTTGAGTCGGCCACGGAACCTCCGCGGGCCGAGTCGATCGAGGACCTGTTCCACGCCCTGGAATCACCCCTGCTGGCCTACGCGCGACGTCTCTCGCCCCACAGTGATATGGCGGAAGATTTTGTTCAAGATGCGTTTCTCCGGCTGCAGTCGCAGTTCGACGGCGTGCGGGCCCCGCGGAGTTGGTTGTATCGGACGGTGCATAACCTCGCGCTCAACCACCGGCGTGACGAAGCGAAGGTCGTGTCCCTCACGCAACCCGCGGAAACGGAGAGCGGTGAGACGACTGGGGAAACGACCGATCCCCGTCCTTTGCCCGATGAACAACTGGCCCGCCTGGAGGGGATCGGGTTGATCCGGCTGAATATCAAAAATCTCGACGCCCGCGGACAGGAATTGCTCCGCCTGAAATTTCACGAAGAACTGAGCTACCAACAGATCAGCGAGCAAATGGGGCTGACCGTCAGTCATGTCGGCTATTTGCTGCACCACTCACTCAAAGCGCTGGCGGCTGATCTGGCGCGGGCCGGCCTCCTCCCATGAACCCAGACATTCCTCAATCCATGCCGGAAGAATTGGAAATTCGGCTCACCGCACTTTTGCTGGGCGAGTTGTCGCCGGCCGAGGCGGCGGAACTCCGCCGCATGATCGCTGCGAATCCGGCGCTCGGGCGATGGCACGATCAATTGCAGCAGACGATCGGTCTCGTTACCGAAGCGGTGGCGCGACCTGACGGGGATGAGTCGGTCGCAACTGGTGATCCTCGATTTTCTGAACCGCGTCGACACGCGTTGTTGGAAAAGCTGCGGACGAAAACTCTCGCACCCGAGCCCAAGATTGTTCCGTGGCCGGTGCCGGGTCGGGTGGGGTGGCCGTGGTTCATTCCGATGAGTGCGGCGGCCGCGTTGCTGCTGTTGCTTGCGGTGAACGGTCTGGGACGACGCCAGCGGGAACAGGCCGAAGCCGTCGACGGCAGGGTCTCCACGAGCCTCGGCGTGCATGGGCTGGCCTTGCTCAATTCTCCGGCACCCGCGGTGGGCGATCAGTTGTCCGGAGCGGCTGTTGAGTCGGAGGCAATGCCCGCTGCTCCGCGGGATTCTCTGGCACCAATGCCGGTGAATGCTGCGGAAAAGTTCCACTTCTATTCATCGGCCTTGGCCGATAAGGATTCCCGTTCGCGGGGCCTGGTGGAAAATAGATTATCGGAAAGCAAACAGGAGACCCGGGGCGAAGACGAAACCCGGGTTACGAAGCTGGGCCGAGCTGAAAACGGGTTCGGACGGAACGAAGGCCTTTCCTACGCAGCAACGCCGTTGGCGGCGACAAAAGACCGAAAAGTCTTCAGATACGAACTGGCCCCCGCTCAGGCTCCCGCGCCCCAAGGTGTCGGCCTGGAAGCTGGAATTGTCGTCGGCCAGCCCGTCGTGACCGCCTTGTCGCCCGTAACGGCCCCGATCGCCGGCGGAATTCCTTCGCCGAAATATGCTACGAAAGATGCCCCGGAGGAAAAGCCGTCATTGAATCCGGACAGCGCCATCGCGGCCACGGCCGTTGGTGCCATTTCATCACCGAGTACTGCCATCAAAGTGGCGCCACCGGCAAAGCCCGTAGAGAAGTTTGCCAACCTCAATCGCGAGCCGGAGAGCCTGAGTCGTCGGGAGCTCAGCGTTGCGTCCGACGGTTACGCCGACGGCCGGGGAGGGCTTCCGGGCGCGGCGGGTCCGGCGACTTCGCTCGGAAGAAAATTTGGCTTTGGTGGCTTTGGTGGCTTTGGTGGCGGCGGGGGTGGGGGTCGGGCTGGGGGTGCGGTGGCTTTTGGTGAAAGCAAATCGGTGGATTTGAATCGGCTATCGGACTTGGGTTCGGCAACCGACGAATCGCGTCGCAAGACGGCGTTCCTCGATTCTGTCGCCAAGGAAAAGAAAATCAGCGCTCCGGCGCGGGAGGTGACCTTGTTGTTGGCGAAAGCCGAACCCGCCGCCGCCTTACCGGAACTGTCCGAGGCGTTGATTCAAACGAACGCAACCGTGCCCATGCCTCAGTCCGAAGTGGCAGTTTCGGAAAACGCGATTTCCACGTTTTCGCTCAACGTTTCCGACGTCTCCTTCAAACTCGCCGCGGCCAGCCTCGAGCAAGGTCGACGCCCGGATCCGGCGTCGATTCGCAGTGAAGAGTTCATCAATGCCTTCAACTATCGGGACCCGGAAGCCGGGCCGGGCACGCCGATCGCCTTTGCCTGGGACCGGGCGGTTTATCCGTTTGCGCATCATCGGGAAATCCTCCGCTTCAGTCTCCGCACGGCGGCGCGGGGACGCGAGCCTTCGCGGCCGTTGAACCTCGTCCTGTTGCTGGACAATTCCGGCTCGATGGAACGTCCGGACCGCGTGGCCACCGTGCGCGAGGCCCTGCGGACGCTGTCGGCGCAGGTGGCGGCGCAGGATCGGATCAGCGTGGTCACGTTCGCGCGCACTCCCCGACTTTGGGTCGATGGGCTGACCGGGGATCAGTCGGGCAGCCTGGTCGAGCGCGTTGGGCGACTGACGCCCGAAGGCGGCACGAATCTCGAGGAAGCGATGAATCTCGCCTATGACACGGCCCAACGGCATTTTCTCGCTACGGGAGTGAATCGGGTCGTCTTGCTGACCGATGGGGCGGCCAATCTGGGCGAGGTGAATCCGCAGGTGCTGATGCGCAAGGTGGAAGCCTGGCGCCAGCGGGGCGTGGCGTTGGATTGTTTCGGCATCGGTTGGGACGGCTTGAACGATGACCTGTTGGAGTCGCTCGCGCGCCATGGGGATGGTCGCTATGGACTGGTCAATTCGCCGGCGGAAGCGGCTGGAAATTTCGCGGCTCAACTGGCCGGAGCCCTGCAGGTCGCCGCGTCCGACGTCAAGGTGCAGGTGGAATTCAACTCGCAACGGGTCGCCGCGTGGCGGCAGGTCGGTTACGCCCGTCACCAATTGACCGCGGCCCAATTCCGCGACAACTCGGTCGATGCCGCCGAGTTGGCCGCGGCCGAAACCGGCAATGGCATCTATGTCATCGAAGTACTGCCCGCCGGCACCGGACCGTTGGCCACCGTCCGGGCGCGGTATCGTGATCCGGAAACGGGAACGTACCGCGAACACGCCTGGACCGTGCCCTTCAACGGCGCGGCGACCGCCCTGGAACAGGCACCCGCGGCCATGCGACTCGCGGTCACGGCGTCGGCATTCTCGGAATGGCTGTCCGCCAGTCCTCACGCGACGGAAGTCACTCCGGCGCGGCTCCTGAATTGTCTGTCCGGCGTTCCCCAGACTTTTGCTCCCGATCCGACACCGCAAAAACTGGAGTGGATGATCCGCCAGGCCCAGTCGCTGTCCGGAAAATAGACGTATCGGTCCCGTCGCCGTTTTATGGTCTTACCACTCCAGCGACACTTCCAAAGAATTTTGACCGCGGATGACGCGGATGACGCGGATAGACTCGAAAAGTGGGGTTCCGTATCTGCGTTATCCGCGCCATCCACGGTTCATTTTCTGAAAGTGTCGCTGTAGCGCTACCTGATTTTTGGGAATGTCCTCCCGCGTCTGCCCCTCTATGAAAACTCATCGTTACCTCGTGGCCTCTTTGCTCCCGCACGGACTCTGGATCCTCTGTCTGTTGATCTTCTCCGGCCATCCCGCCCGCGCTGTGGACGGCGTGGAAACCAACAGCGTCAACGGCGTAAATACCGCGTCGCTTAATACCCAGGCCGAGGCAGAGCAGGGCCGGTTTGCCATCCAGGCGGAATTCAAGGGCGGCGGAGCGGGGCGGACTCCAGCCGTTTACGGCGCGGTCATCCATCATTCGGTTCAGGCGTCCGCCGATGAATTGCGTCATCAATTCACGGTGAAGGTGGAGGCCTTTCAAGGCACGTTGACCGAGGTGCTGTTGACGCTTCAAGGCAACGGTGAGATTCGGGACGTGCGCGGCGCGGGCCTGGAGGATTGGAGCGTCCGGCAGGGAGTGTCCTCGAATCGCTGGCTCGTGTTGCGAACACAGAAAAGCGATGTGCCGCGAAAGACGCTGTCGGTCGAAATCGCAGGCGTCACGCCTTGGTTGGATGCCGCCAAAGTGAGGTCGGGACTGACCTTGGGATTGGAACCATCCGCGTTGGCCGGTGGATTTGTGCGGCTTCAGGCGGACCCGGGCCTCACTGTGCAATTGAAGGATTCCATCGGACTGACGCCGCTGGAACCCCAATACCTGCCGAGCGATTTTCCACCCGGCAAGGGGACGAACTTCAGCACTCCATTGGTGTTCCGCTTTCAGGGGACGCCGTATACCTTGCCCGTGGCGCGGGTGGCCGCGGATCCGGAGGATCGCCGTGTGGTCTTGAGTGATTTTCGGCTGGTGGGACAAGTGGGCGGCCCGACGGCAGCGTTTGTTTTGACTGCCCGGGCGCGGGTTCGAAATCCCCGCGGGGCCACCTTGACCCTGCTGAAGGGGCGCGTCGCGTTGACGGAATGGACGCCGTCGGACAGTTGGCAATTGCACTACGAGGACGGGCGCTACGTCGCCCGGTTTGCGCGGGACGGTGATTTTCCGGTGCAGTTGAAATTCAATGCCGGCGTCCAGGTGACCAACGGCTGGAATCAGATCGACTTCACCGTCGCGTCGAGCGCGCTGCAACCGGTGGTTCTGCAAGGCCTGCCGGCGGACACGCAATTTCGACTGGCGGATGGGGAACGCCCGTCCCGGCCCGAACGGAGCGGAGCGGATTTTCGGACCTTCCTGCCCGCCGCTGGTCGACTCGCGATGGGGTGGAAGGAAAGTCGCGCCGAGGCGGAAGGGGCGCTGTTCTTTTCGGTGGAGGAGATTTCCCAGGTGACCCTTCGCCCCGGCCTGATGCGTCAGGCGGCGTTTTTGGATTTCAAGGTGATGCAGGGCGAAATGAATCGGGTTGGCTTCCGTCTGCTGGGTGACGGGGAAATCGTGCGGGTGCTGGGACCGCAGGTGTTGTCGTGGACGGTGGACGCCCGACCCGGCAGCGGCGAGCGCCGCTTGACGGTGCAGTTCAATTCGGCGCAGAAAGATCACTGCGCCGTCCAGATCGAAACGCAAACGCCGCTCGGTGCCTTTCCTCTGGCGACCAACGTGCTGCAGATCCGGCCGGAAGGCGCGAGCCGCTTCAGTGGCTACCGTCGCATCGTCAATGCCGGCGCGGTCCGTCTTGAAGTGCTGGACGCCACGGGTCACTCCCAGATTTCGCCGGCACAATTTCCGCAGACCGAAGCGGTCAAGGCGCTGGCGGTGCCGGAATCAACGCAGGTGTTTGCCTATCGGTTCTCCGGCGATGTTCCGGGAATGCGGGTCCAGGCGGACAGTATTCAGCCGGAGGTCTCGGTGTCGCAATTGGTGGTGTATCACCTGGGCGACACGGAACTGGCGATCGATGCCGAACTGGAGTTGGACGTGCGCGAGGCGCCGCTCCGCGAATTGGTCTTGCGGGTGCCCAAAGGTTACGCAGTGGCGCGGATTCAGGCGTCGGGTTTGAACGACTATTTTCTCACGGACGTCGCGACGAACGACGCAGCCTCTTTACGTCTGGTCTACGGCGTGCCGCAGTTGGGTCGGCAGTTGGTGGAATTGCGATTGGAGAAAAGCGGGGCCACGACGGACGCGTTGTGGACGTTGCCACGACTCGACGTGCTCCAGGCCAAGGCGGTGCGGGGACATATCGCGGTGCGATCCGACGCCGGCCGTCACCTGACGCCGGGACAGATTCGCGGACTGACCGAAATCGGGGTGGCCTTTTTTCCGTGGAAAACTCCGGGGATTCAGGCCGCCTTTCGCGTGACGGACGGCGCGTGGCAGGCGGCCCTGCAGGTCGAGCGGTTGCCGCAGTCCGTGCAGGCCGATGCCTTCCACCTGTTCTCCCTCGGGGACGGCATTGCGTACAGCAGCACGCTGGTGAATTACGTCATCTCGGGAGCGCCGATGACGAGCTTCCGCGTGGCGTTGACCAACGACACTTTCAATGTGGAATTCACCGGCAAGAATGTGCGGAACTGGCTGAAGACCGACGGCGGCTACCTGG
>JAYTHD010000483.1:0-10438 GCA_043732975.1 Verrucomicrobiota bacterium | reverse complement strand
CGCCGGAAGCCGTGGATTTGTCCAAGGAATCCGCCGGCACCCGCGCCCTCTATGGTCTGGACGATCCCCGCACAGCCGATTTCGGGCGCCGCTGCCTGCTGGCCCGCCGACTGGTGGAACGGGGCGTTCGCTTTGTACAACTCTACGCCGGTGGCGCCCACAACGACGACAACTGGGACGCCCACGGGGATTTGGTGAAGAATCACACCTACCACGCCCGCCGGACGGACCAACCCATCGCGGCGCTGCTGCAGGACCTCAAACAACGCGGCATGCTGGAGGAGACGCTGATCGTCTGGGGCGGAGAATTTGGACGCCAACCCACGGCCGAAAATCAGGAAGGCACGGGGCGCGACCACAATTCCTACGGCTTCACCATGTGGCTCGCCGGCGGCGGAATCCGCGGCGGCATGAGCTTCGGCGAGACAGATGAATTGGGCTCGGCCGCGGTGGTCAACCCGGTCCACGTGCGCAATCTCCATTCCACCGTCCTGACACAGATGGGATTCGACGCCGACAAGCTGTCCTATCCCTACGGCGGCCTGGACCAAAAACTGGTCGGCGTCGAAGGCGCGGAACCAATCCGACAAATCATATCGGCCTGAGGGACGACGAGGGCTTCAAATATCCGACAGCACGCCCGTGCTGTCGCCGACCCGCTCGGCTCGGACGCCGGCGCGGGCGAGCATGCTGGTGTAAAGATTGGTCATCGGCGTGATCTCTTTCAGCCGCACGTGGCGTCCCGCGGCGAGCGTCGATCCTCCCAGCCCGGCGAGCACCACCGGAAGTTCATCGTGATTGTGTCGGTTGCCGTCGCCGATCGCCGAGCCGTAGACAATCATCGAATTCTCCAACACCGATTTTCCGTCGGCATCCTTCATCGCATCGAGACGCCGCAGGAACCGGGCGAATCGTTCCATATACCAACGTTCGATCTTCGCAACTTTCCGGATCTTCTCCGCGTTGCCCCCGTGATGGGTGAGGTAGTGATGACCCTCGATGATTCCCAGTTCGGGGAAAGGCCGGTTGCTGCCCTCCGCCGCCACGCAATAGCTGACGATGCGCGTGGAATCGGTTTGAAAGGCCAGCGCCATGAGGTCGTACATGAGGTCCACGTGCTCCTCGTGACTCGACGGAATGCCACCCGGCTGCAGACGGTCGGCGTCCGGCAATTTGAAGCGCTCCGATTTTTCGATCTGCTGCTCCAACTGCCGCACGCCATCGAGGTACTCCGCCAACTTTTGTCGATCATTGCGCCCGAGATCGCGGTTGAGGCGACGGGCATCGGCCAGGACAAAATCGAGCACACTCTTGCGACGTTCCAGGCGCTCGCGCATCCGGAGATCCCGTTCCGCACCCGTGCCGCTGCCGAAGAGTCGCTCGAAGACGGCCCGCGGATTCGGCTCCGGCGACAGCGGCAACGTCTCCGAGGCCCAGGAAATATTATACTGGTAAGCGCACGGATAGCCGGTGTCGCAGGAACCGTAGAGCCGGGTGCCTTCGACGCCGAGTTGCAGTGAATCGAGGCGCGTGAGATGCCCGATCTGTCGGGCGGCAATTTGATCGACGGAAACGCCGAGATGCAGTCGCGAGCCCAGGGTTTTCCACGCGTGACAGCCGGTGAGAAACGAGGCTCCCGCACGGGCGTGATCGCCCGGTCCATCGCCCCAGTTGTTGGCCGAATCGTGTGCCAGGTTGGTGATGACCTGGAACTTGTCCTTGAGCTCCCGCATGGGGGCGAACGTCTCGTTCAACTCGTAGTCGCGGCCTTCGCCCTTGGGCAGCCAGCGCTCATAATTCGAACCGTTGGCGAAGGCGACGAAACCCAGGCGCAAGGGCATGCCACTCGCCGTGACGGCTTGCGTGGACGGCAACGCGGCCCGAGCGACGCCGGGGAAGGATTCCCAAGTAGGCAAAGCGAGCGTGACGCCGAGGCCACGGAGAAACGTGCGACGCGAGAGCGGTGTTTTCATGGGCACAGGAAGGGAAAGCAGAACTTTGTCGTCATCGTCAGATTCAAGATTTCATTTCGGCGGAGCATTCAATTTCACGTCCGGCGAACCGGCAGACGTGCCATTCCCCACGGTGTTCGTCGCCGACAAGGGTGGTGCCGGTGGTCGCGGGCCCGACCGTTTCGGCGGACGACGCTTCTCCGGCGGTGGTATCGGCGGCACCGAGTCGCGCTGCGCCAGCTTGCCATCGCCCGCATCGCCCCGCCGCAGTTGAAAGGCGGGGCTTTCCACCAAGCCGAGCAGCAACGTGGAAAATTTGCCGCCATTTGTCGCCATTTGCCGAACCAACCGGTCCACCACCACCGTGTCCGCCGGTTCCAATCCACGGCCGAGCGTGTAGGTCATGAACTTCTCGGTGATCCCGCGATAAAGCAGTTCCTTGCGCTGGGAGAGGAGACGCTGGACATCGACCACGCTCCCGAGCCGGACCCCGGCGGCACTCGTTTCCGTGGCGTCGATCGGCAGGCCTTCTTCGGTATCGCGCCACAAACCGACGATGTCATAGTGTTCCAGAGCAATGCCAATCGGGTCGAAATGCGCGTGACAACTCGCGCAGGATTTGTCCGCCCGATGCAGCGCGAGCAGTTCACGACCGGTTTTCTTGGAGGTGTCGCCGAGGTTCACATCGTCAAGAGCTGGCACATTGGGGGGTGGCGGAGGCGTCTCCAGGCCAAGCAGATTTTCCAGCACGAAGAGCCCCCGTTTCACCGGCGACGTCCGATTGGGATTCGAGGTGGCCACGAGGAAACTTCCCTGCGTGAGCAGGCCGCCGCGATGCGACTCCGCCGGTAGCGAGACCCGGTGAAATCCCGGCACCGGCACCGCCGCCAGGCCGTAATATTCGGCGAGCGGTTGGTCGAGAAAGGTGTAGTCCGCCGTGATCAGGTCAATCAGGTCGCGGTCATTGCGCGCGATGTCTTCAAAGAGCATTTCGGTTTCGCGCTTCATTGAGGCACGGACACGATTCAGTTTATCCGCGGCTTTGGTCGAGATGGCCGTCATCAACACATTGCGCGTCCGGAGCCACTGGCCGGGGAAATCCTCAAAAAAACGGGCCGATTTCGGATCGGCCAGCAGACGCTTCACCTGCATCGGAAGGTTTTGCCGGAGCTGCCCCTGCCCCGCCAGACGCATCAATTCTTCATCCGGAAGGCTCAGCCAGAGCAGATAGGAGAGCCTCGACGCCAGGGCGTATTCGTCGAGCGGATGCACCGTCGCGGGATCATCCGGCCGCGGTTGCGTCTCGGCGCGGAAAAGAAATTCCGGTGAGGTGAGGATCGCCGTGAGCGCCTGGGCAATCCCGCGTTCGAAGCTGCTCACGCCACCCGCCATTTGCACCAACCCGTCCAAGGTCAAGCCATCGACCGGGCGGCGAAAGGCGCGGGTGGCGACTCGCTCCAGAATCTCCCGCGCGTAGGCCTTGCGGGCACCGGCTTCCGCGGGCGCCGGGCCGCGGAAAAACACGCGCCGGTGCGGTTCGGGATATTCAAAAAACCCGGCACCGAGTGGACCGACGACCCTCGCCGTGGGACGTAGTTCGAGCCGATTGAGCACACCCTTGGCGTCCGGCTTTTGGGCGTCCGTGAGCAGCGTCAACGTGTGCGTTCCCGCAGTCAGTTCCACGCTGGCGGAAAATCGGTGCTTCTTATAACCACCCACCTCCAACTGTTCCCGCATAACCTCCGCGGTATCCAGGCGGGCGGTGAACTCGTAGGACCCACTATATTCCTGCCAGCCGCCGACGGAAAAATGCACCTCCACGCGATACGTCCCGGCACGGGGGACTTCGAGCTTGGCCGACAGGAGATGGCGCATGCCTTCCGCAGGTTTCGATCCGGCAAATTGATCGGTCGTCAGACTGCGCTCGGGCGAACGCGGGCCGTCGGTGACGACAACGTGCTCGACGACGAACTCGGCAATTTCAAAATACTTCTCCAGCAGCGTCGGCGGCAACGTGAGAAAATCGCCGATATTATCGAAGCCAAATGCCGTTTCGTCCGGCGGCAGGCGGTCGCGCAATCGCAAAAGCGGGCTGCCCGCGCCGCCGATGTCGCTGCTGTATTCCTGTTCCGTCCCGAGGCTGGCGCCGAGCAGATCCTGTACGGAATTCTCATATTCCAGCCGATTCAACCGCCGCAGGGTCACGCGTCCGGGATCCGGCCGGGCGAAATCCACACCGAGCCGTTCGGCCGCCATCCAATCGCCCAGGGCCTGGCGCTCCTCGGGTGTGGGCGCGGGCTTGCCGGCCGGCGGCATGAATTCGTGCCGGACCCATTTCCAGGCCTTTCGCCAGTCGCCCCGCCGTTCGGTTCCCGGTCCCACTTTGAGCAAATCATCGAGGGCGAAGTCGCCTTTGTGAGCACCGTCCGCATGGCAATCAAAACAATAGGTCCGGAACAACGACGTGGCTTTATCGCCTGGAACCGACACCGGCGGTGGCTCGCCACGCAGCGGCCCGTTCGCCGCCGCGATTGCCAACGCCAGGGCAGCCACGCGCATTACCGGGAGTGGAGGAAAGTTCACGGCGTGGACTTGGGTTTCACGAGCGCCTGATAGACCAGGTTGTTGAAGCGCTCGTAGAGTTCAAATTCCCCGTTCGGCCGGTGCTGCGCCCAGATCATTGCGATCAACCCCTCCTGCGGATCCAGACTGCAATACGCGGTCGTGGCCCCATTCCAACCGAAAGTGCCCTCCGTGCCCAGCCAATGGCTCCGCGAAACATCCGTGCGCACCTCGACACCATACCCGAAACCGTCGGACGCCGGGTAAATCCTGGTCGGTTTCGCCAACCCGTGCAACTGGTCCCGCCGCATCAATTCCACGGTCTTCGGTCCGAGAATCCGCACGCCGTCCAATTCTCCGCCATTCAAGAGCATCTGCGCAAACCGCAGGTAATCGCCCGGCGTCGAAAAAAGTCCGCCGCCGCCCGAAGGCCACGCGCCAGGGCCCACCTTGGGCGGCTGGGATTTCAGCGTGCCGTCCTCCTGACGATCGTCCATGGACACCTGGCGCCCCCGCTTGGCCTCCGACACCTCGAAGCCCGTGTCGACCATTTTCAACGGCCGGAAAATGCGGGTGGCAAAAAACGTGCCGAGCGCCTGGCCTGACACGCGTTCGATCAGCGCTCCCAACAGATCCGTCGCGGGCCCGTAAATCCACATTTCCCCCGGTTGGGCCTGGAGCGGAAATCGCGCCAGCCGTTCCGACATCGCCGTGAGATTGGTCGGCGATGTCTCCGTCCGCTTCCAGAGGGCCGTCAGGGCGCTGTTGGTGTAGGTCGCGCCATAGAACCCCGCGGTCTGGCTCAGCAGATCGTGCAACGTAATGGGCCGGGTCGCCTCCACCAGCACGGGCGCATCCGCCGTTCCCCCGGAGAACACCTTCATTTTCGCAAACTCCGGCAGATAACGCGCAATCGGCTCCCGCAAGGTCAATCTCCCCTCCTCCACCAGGGTCAACGCCGCCACCGTCGTCACCAACTTGCTCAGGGAAGCCACCGCAAAGATGTCGTTCTTCTCCATCCGCCGGCCCGACGCGCGGTCGCGATACCCAAAACTTCGCCACTCGACGATGCGTCCATCGCGGGCGAGCAGGACCGTCACACCCGAATATTTTCCCGATGCCACCAACTCCCCACAATACCCTTCGAGCCGGCGAAGTCGCTCCGGGGAAAACCCTGCCTGGGTGGGCGAGGTCTGCGGCAGCGGCAAAACGCCCTGCGCCAGCGTCCGGGTCAGACACCAGGCCAGGACAAGAAGGAGCGACCAACGGTACATGGGAGTCAAAAAACATGGCGCGACCCTCAGGCATGGGAAGGGAAAACGGTCTGGATCGGAAGCCAAGCGAAACACCGAACGATCCCGCCATATCCGGGCAATTGAAAGCGGTGAGAACCACAAATGGACCCAAACCTACAGGAAGGGTATCGGCACAGCCTGCGCCAAGCCCGACCGGTGGACTGACTTTTTGGTGACCAGAACCCGCACCTTCAGGAGCCTTGTTTTGGCCGCGCCTTTTGGGTCTTCATTCGTGTTCTTTCGTGGCTGACCTTTAGGGAGAGGACAACCCCCGCGGTCCTCGATCCTCAGGCGCATTCCAGTTGTGGAGTTCGTCAACGTCCGCCGCACTCATCGGGAACGGACGCATCCAGCCTTCCTCGATCCCCGTGCGAATGAGCGGTTGCAGTGCGTAGTCGCCGCGGTGCAATCGCTCCCGCACTGCGGTTTGCGCCCGCCGGGGATAAATCGCGGCCAGAGGTTCGAAGGTCCCCTCGGTCCGCCGGCCCACCGCGCCGCCCCCCGGTTCGGCAATCGCCAGCAGTTTCCGCCACCAACCGACCGTCAGGCAGGGCAGATCCACGGCCACCACCGCCACCCAATCTTCGCGGGCCGCTGCCAGGACGGCGGCCAATCCCGCCAAGGGGCCGGCATCCGGATACGCCGGATCATCGCCGACCAACCGCAGCTCAGGCGGCAGGCTGGCCAGCGGCCGCATCCGCTGGGGATGCTGATTGAGCATCACCTCGGAAGCCCCAGCGGCACGGAGCAAGCGCACCTGACGGGCCAGCAGGGTCTCGCCGTCGATCCACAGGCCCGCCTTGTCGGCCCCCATCCGGAGCGACCGCCCGCCCGCGAGGATCGCGCCACTGAACGGATGAATAACCAGACTTGCCATCGCGTCGGTTTTGAGGTTCAGTTTAAACGAATCATCGATCTGCGGAATACAATTCAATTATGAAGAAGCTCTCTCTCGTGCTGGCCATTGCCGCCAGTTTCACCGCCACCGCGTTCGCCAAGGAAGTCACTCTCTCCGGCGAAGGCAAGTGCCTCAAGTGCGCCTTGAAGCAATCTGACAAGTGCCAGAACGTTCTGGAAGTCAAGAAGGGCGACAAGACCACGCTGTACACCCTCACCGGTGATATCCAGGATAAGTTCCATAAGGAACTCTGCAAGGGACCCAAGAACATCACCGTGACCGGCGAAGCCACCACGAAGGACGGCAAGAAGTCCATCGAGGTCGCGAAGATCGCCGAAGACAAAGAAAAGAAGTAATCGTCCCGGACACTGTCCGACGACTGCTTCCATCTTTCCTCCTGCCGTTCCGCCAACTACGGAACGGCAGTTTTCGTTTCCAGGCGATGTACCACCTCAGTGAGTGGGAGTTCTTGAAGGCAGTTTTCCAAATAATCTGCGGGAATCTGCGAAAATCTGCGGATCCAACTTCGGCTTCCAGGTTCAGTCCTCCAAGGCCGCCCGCATCACGGCAAAGTAATCGTCGCCCTTGCCGGTCTCGATAAACGTGGAGTCGCCCTCCTCCGCGCTGATCACGCAATCCTCCGGCAATTCACGGAGGAAGGACGACGGATGACAGGGCATCAATTGACCATACCGCCGGCGCGCCGTGCAATGGCTGAGGCGCAGCGTTTCCTGGGCCCGGGTGATCCCCACGTAAAACAGCCGTCGCTCCTCATCCAGCGTGCCTTCCACCTTGCTCCGGCTGTGCGGCAACAGGCCTTCCTCCACTCCCACGATATGGACATGGGGAAACTCCAACCCCTTGACCGCGTGCATTGTGATGAGCGTCACCACGTCTCCTTGATCCTCCTTCTCGTCTTCGCGCTCCGAGTCGAGGGTGATTTCGGCGAGGTAATCGTCCAACCGGTCCATCGGCTTCCCGTGGTAGCGGGGTGCGTAGACCACCGGGGGTGGAGGCGTCGCCGGTCCCACCTGTTTCAGAATCTCGTCGCGAGTCACCTTCGGCCGCAGCGTTCCCGGCGGCGGCGTGCGGGTGGCGGTCTTCTCCTGATCCACCGCGGGCTTGGGACCGTCCAGGTCGCCGAGCAACTCCTTCACGTTCTTCACCCGGTTTTCAGCCGTCTCCGGATCCTTGTCGTGCTTGCGAAATTCGTTGTACAACCCGATCTCCTCGACCCAGGCCGCCGCCCAATTGCCCAGCGAAATGGGCTCGTCCACCAGCAGGGGCTGACGCGTCTTCTCCAGCCAGGCGACAAATCCCGTAATCGACTCGCGGGTGCGGGTCTGGAAGGAATCCAGCACGTCCGTGTGCCGCATGACCGTGAACACGCTGGACTTCCGCTCGGCACTGGCCGCCAGGAGCCGTTCCATGGTCACATCGCTCAGCCCGCGCGCGGGAATGTTGGCGATGCGCAGCAGGCCGATGTCATCGTGCGGATTGACAAAAGTCTTTAAAAACGCCAGGAATTCCTTGATTTCCCGCCGATCAAAAAAACTCTGGCCACCGATCAAGCGATAACGGATCCGCTTTTTCCGCAGGGCGGTCTCGATCGGCCGGGCTTGCATATTGGTGCGGAACAGCACCGCCTGCTGTCCCCAGGTCGCCCGCTTCGCCACCCGGTCATACTCGATGTCCGCCGCCACCGTCTCGGCCTCCTTGTCGTCGTCGGCAAAACAGGTCAGGACGATCTTGTCCCCGGCGGGTTTGTCCGACCACAGGTTCTTGCCGCGTCGACGCGCGTTGTTTTTGATGACCGCATTGGCGGCCTTGAGGATGATATTCGTGGAGCGGTAGTTTTGCTCCAGCTTGATGATCTTGACCTCGGGGTAATGCTTTTCGAGATCGAGAATGTTCGCGATCTCGGCGCCACGCCAGCCGTAGATGGATTGATCATCATCCCCCACGACACACAGATTCCGGGACTCCGAGGTGAGGTGCTGCACCAACGCAAACTGGCTGCCGTTGGTGTCCTGGTACTCATCCACCATCACGTAGGGCCAGCGTTGGCGGCAGAGCTCCAGGGCATCGGGATGCTCGCGAAACAACCGCAGGGTCAGCAGGATGAGGTCATCGAAATCGACGGCATTGCACGCCCGCAGGGCGGATTCGTATTTTTTGGCCACGTGTTCCGCCAGCGCCCGAATACTGGGATCCGCGAAATTCGCCGAGTCGGGTCCGCTGTTCTTGAATTTGCTGAGGACCGACAACACCGCCGAAGCATCGGTCTTTTCGCCCTTCGCCGAGATCCCGGAGAGGATCTTTTTCATGGCGGCGAGCTGATCGCCCTCGTCGTAGATCACGAAATTTCGTTTGTAGCCGAGGCGGTCGATGTGCTGGCGCAGAATTCGGACACAGAGGCTGTGGAACGTGCACAGGGTGGGACGTTCCGGCTTGGAGCCGTCCTCCCCGCGGGTGCCCCGGGGGATCATTTCGCTCACCCGCTGGGCCATTTCCCGGGCGGCCTTGTTGGTGAACGTCACGGCCAGCACCTGTCCCGGGGCGATGCCCTTTTGCAGCATGTGGGCGATCCGGCAGGTCAATGTCCGGGTCTTGCCCGTGCCCGCACCGGCCAGAATGAGCACCGGTCCGCGATGGGTCACCACCGCTTCCCGCTGCTGCGGATTGAGCGAACTCAGACTGAACGACACTCGGCCAACAGAGAGGACGAATCCGGCGGTGAACAATCAAAAAGGCACCCTGCCCCGGTGGAGCTGCCCGGGTTTGAGCCAAGATTCTTCGTCCCGACAGCGACTCTCCCCGTAGATTGCCGACTCCCACCCTCTCCGACTGCTTCAAGGACCTGAGACCCTGGCGCGAAAACACGGACCCGTTTTCAAATGGACGCACCCGGACTCACGAAGAAGGATCAACCGCGCGCGCCGAGGGCCGCCTCCGTTTCGAGGATGGCCACCGTCGTCCTCAGCACCGTGTCGGGGTTGAGCGAAATACTGTCGATCCCCTGCCCGACCAGAAATTGGGCGAAGTCCGGATAATCGCTGGGCGCCTGCCCGCAGATGCCTATCTTCCGACCCTTGGCACGGCACACGGCAATGACCTGGGCGATCATCTTCTTCACCGCGACGTTCCGTTCGTCGAAAATCGGCGCCACGATCTCACTGTCGCGATCCACCCCGAGAATCAATTGGGTGAGGTCGTTGGAACCAATGCTGAAGCCGTCGAAGATTTCCGCGAATTCCTCCGCCAGGATGACGTTGCGGGGAATCTCGCACATGACGTATAGCTCCAGTCCGTCCACGCCCCGTTTCAGTCCGTGCTTCTCCATCTCGGCCTGAACCCGACGTCCTTCCTCCACGGTGCGGCAAAAGGGAATCATCAACTTGAGATTTGTGAGCCCCATCTGCTCACGGACCTTTTTCACCGCGCGACATTCCAGCGCAAATCCGGCCTGATAGCGCGGATGATAATAGCGACTGGCGCCCCGGAATCCGATCATCGGATTCTCCTCGCCAGACTCGTAGGGCTGACCGCCGATGAGATTGGCGTATTCGTTGGTCTTGAAATCGCTCAAGCGCAAAATGACGTCCTTCGGATAAAACGCCGCCGCGATCATCGCCACGCCCTGCGCGAGCTTGTCGACAAAATATTGAGGTTTGTCCGTATAACCCATCGTCAACTGATCGATCTGTGCCTTGACCTTCAAATCGGTCAAC
>JAYTHD010000482.1:0-6553 GCA_043732975.1 Verrucomicrobiota bacterium | reverse complement strand
CTTCGCAATGTTGGGATGATCCATCATCGCCAGCGCCTGTCGCTCGGCTTCGAAGCGGGCCACCACCTGCTTGGTGTCCATGCCCAGCTTGATGATCTTTAGCGCCACCCGTCGGCGCACCGGCTCCGTCTGCTCGGCGACATAAACCACCCCGCACCCGCCTTCACCAATTTTCTCCAACAGCTTGTAGCGGCCGAGGGTTTGACCCACGGCTTCGTCGGGCGGTTCGTCGGGAACGTGGACGCTCAAAGTGGGCCGGGCAGCGGCTTCCATTTCGGTCGCCAGCACGTCGTCCTTTTGTTCGTGGGCGGCCAACAGGGCTTCCACGCGTCGGCGCAGGGCGACATCACCGCCGCATTCGCGGTCCAGGAAGGCGCCGCGTTCGGCGGCGGTTTTGCCGAGCGCGAGGGTGAAAATCGCTTCCTCCCGGACAGGGGATGAGTTTATCGCGGCAGGTGTTCCCTTCATCTACCCCAGCAAGCGCAGTTCGGCAGCCAAAAGTATGGAGAAAAATTCCGGCATACTTTTTGACCGGCTTTTGCGCTTACTGGGGTAGCGACTATGAAAACCAGTGAATTCAAATTCTATTGTTCCAACTGCGACCAACCGCTGAAGTGCGGCGTGGAGTATGCCGGCCGGCAGATTCAATGCCCCGGCTGCCAGAAGCTGGTCCGCATCCCCAATCCGCCCTCCGGCTCTGGATTCACCCAGATCGAGCCGAAGGCGGGAAGTGTTTGGGATACCCGGGCTTGGGGTGGATGAGTGTTAATACGGCGTATCTCCTGCCGCCTGGCCCGCGATCTCCACCCGCAGCCAGGCCCGCGCAAACGCCCACCACTCTTTCGCGGTCGGCACCGCGATGCCCAGTATTTCAGCCGCCTCAGCGAAGGTGAATCCCGCAAAGTAACGCAACTTCACCAATTCCGCCTTGCGGGCGTCCACCGTGGCAAATTTGGCCAGGGCTTCATCGACCGCCAGCAACTGATCGTCGGGCTCCGGCCCTGGAATCTGCAACTCATCGGCATTCAGCATTTCGGCAGCCATGCCCCGCTTGGCCGCGCGCCACCGCCGGGCTCGATCCACCAGGATGCAACGCATGGCCTCGGCGGCGACGGCGAAAAAGTGGTTTCGCCCCTTCCACTCGCGTTCCTCGGCACCCGCGACCTTGAGCCAGGCTTCATGCACCAGCGCGGTCGGTTGGAGCGTATGACCGGCGGCTTCACCCGCCATCTTGTGCGCAGCGATCCGACGCAACTCCGCATAGACCAGCGGCAGCAATTCCGCCGCCGCCAGGGGATCGCCCGATTCGGCCGTGCGCAGGAGTTGGGTGATGTCGCTCATGGGAGCCGGTGATTATTACAGAATCCGCAACTGGGGAGTCGGGTTGACCAAGCCGTATCCATTCCGTTCCTGGTTCTCACCGGTATTGTGGGCGGGAATGTGGTTTCTCGACGCTCCGCGGGAAGGGAGATTTACTTTCTCGGCAGCGTTCATTTTCGACAGGTTGCGGCGGTGAGTTCTGGACGACAATGTTTTTGTGTCCCACGACCACCGGGGACGAAAATCGTTCCTGCCTCCGGGTTGCCTGCATCCACTTTCGACCAAGAATAAGTTCATGTCGTTCTTCGTCGGAAACTGCGTGCGTCGGTGGATGTTTTTTGGGGCCTCGGCGATGATGCTTCCAGTCGGAGGGGCGGAGGACGTGCGTTTTTCCCGGGATGTGCAGCCTATCCTGGCGGATCATTGTTACCCCTGTCACGGACCCGACGCCAGCCATCGCAAGGCGAAACTCCGGCTCGATGTGGCCGAAGGCACCACGGCCATCAACAAGGACGGACGCACCGCCATTAAGCCCAACGATCTCGCGGGCAGCGAGCTTTGGCGACGGATTCAATCGACGGATCCGGAGCAGGTGATGCCACCGCCGGAAACCGGCCACACTGTGACGCCCGAGCAGCGGAGCCGCCTGCGTCGGTGGATTGAGGGGGGCGGGAAATACGAGCAGCACTGGGCTTTCACGCCTCCCGTCAAGGCCCCGTTGCCTCCCGGTTCGGGACATCCGGTGGATCGTTGGCTCGCGGTCCGCTGGTTGGCGGCGGGGGTATCGCCGTCCCCGGAGGCGGATCGGCCGACGCTGATTCGTCGTCTTTCCTTCGACCTCACCGGACTGCCACCGGCACCGGCGGACGTGGAGGTCTTCGTGAACGATCCATCGCCCGTGGCCTACGAAAGCCTGGTCGACCGGCTATTGAAATCGCCCCACTACGGAGAACAAATGGCGCGCCCCTGGTTGGATGCGGCGCGTTACGCGGATACTCACGGCATGCATCTGGACAATGAACGCGAGATGTGGCCGTATCGGGACTGGGTGGTTCAGTCGTTCAATCGAAACCAGCCTTTTGATACCTTTACCATCGAGCAGTTGGCCGGCGACCTGTTGCCCAATCCCACCCAGGATCAGTTGGTCGCGACGGGATTCAACCGGTGCAATGTCACCAGTGGCGAAGGTGGATCGATCGATGCCGAGTACCGGTTCCGCTACGCCGTTGAGCGCACCAGCACGACGGCGCAGACGTGGCTGGGGTTGACGGCCGGCTGCGCCGTTTGCCACGACCACAAGTTCGATCCCATTTCCACCCGGGAATACTATTCGCTCTACGCCTTTTTCAACAGCGCGGCGGACCCGGCTTTGGATGGCAACATTGCCCGGACGGCGCCGACGGTCCGGTTGACGTCACCGGAATCGGAAGCGCGGCAGGCGGATTTCGAGTTGCGGATTCGGGATGCCGAAAAACGTCGCGCCGCCGCCCTGGCCAGTCTCGCCTATGCGGACCCGGCCGAGCAATCGCCGCCGCCGCCAGCGCGGGAGGAGTCGGTGATCTGGTTCGATGAGGGCACGCCCGCGGGGTTCAAAAGTGATTCGTCCCCGAACTGGATTGAGGCGGGTCAGGGCGAAGTGTTCTCCGGTAAAAAGGCCCTGCGACGGGAAGGCAACGGATTGATTCAGGATGTGTTCGAGAGCACCGGGGGCGGCTTCACGCTGTCGATGGAGACAACCTTTTTTGTGCAGGTATTTCTCGACGCCGCCCGCCCACCAAGGAGCGTGATGCTGCAATGGAATCGGGACGGTTGGGAGCATCGTGCCGTCTGGGGCGATCCCGATATTATCCCCTGGGGCGAGAAGGGAAAGCCGAGTCGCGTCGTGGTCGGTCCGTTGCCGGCGTTGGGACAGTGGGTGCGCCTGGAGGTCACCGCCAGCGCCGTGGGCCTGCGCAGTGGCGACCGAATCTCCGCGTTCGCCTGCACCCAGTTCGACGGGCGCGTCACCTGGGATAAAATGGGCGCGATCGGCCGTGTGGATCCGGCGGAGGATCCCCGTCATTCATTGGCGGCTTGGATCAAGGCGCAGGAAGGCAGGCCCGCCGCGGAATTACCCGAGTCGCTGCGCAAGGTGTTCACCGCCACTTCGCCGACGAATCGTCCGCCCGAACAGGTCCGGCAATTGCGGGATCATTTCCTGTCGGAAGTGCATCTGGGATCACGCGCTTTGTTTGAGCCCATGGAGCGGACCATTGCGGAGGTGCGGCGCCAACGGGACGCTTTTGCCGAGGCGATTCCGCAATCCTTGATCTGGCGTGATCTTGATCAGGCGCGGGACAGTTTTGTGATGCTGCGGGGAAATTATGATCGGCCGGGCGAAAAGGTCGTCCGGGGCGTGCCGGCTATCTTTCCCCGGCTGCGACACACCGGTCCGGGCACGAACGCCACACGCCTGGATCTGGCCCGCTGGCTGACGAGTGACGAACACCCGCTGACGGCGCGGGTGACGGTGAATCGATTCTGGCAGCAGTTTTTCGGTGTGGGTTTGGTCAAGACCTCGGAGGATTTTGGCACGCAGGGACAGCCTCCCAGTCATCCGGAATTGCTCGACTGGCTGGCGGTGGACTTTCGGGAATCCGGCTGGGACGTGAAACGTTTGGTCCGAGTGCTGGTGACCTCGGCCGCCTATCGGCAGGCATCCCGCGTCACGCCGGAACTCGCGCAAAAGGATCCGGAGAATCGCCTGCTGGCGCGGTCGACGCGCCTGCGGTTGGAAGCGGAGCAGATTCGCGACCAGGCGTTGTTTGTTTCCGGTCTGATGGACCTGCGCCTGGGAGGCCGCGGGGTCAAGCCGTATCAGCCGCCGAACATTTGGGAGCCGGTGGGATTTGTGGGTTCCAACACGCGGGATTACCGGCAGGACACGGGCGCCGCGTTGTATCGGCGCAGTCTCTACACCTTTTTCAAGCGCACCGCGCCGCCGCCGTTCATGGCGGCGTTCGATGCCCCCAATCGTGAGCAGGCCTGCACGCGCCGTGAGCGCAGCAACACGCCGCTGCAGGCGCTGCAATTGCTGAACGACGTGCAATACGTGGAGGCGGCCCGCCATTTCGCCCGGCGGATGCTGGCCGCGGGGGACTCGGTTGAGGAGCGATTGCGCTTCGGATTCCGCACCCTGCTGTCGCGGGAACCGAATGAACGCGAATTGAAGACGTTGTCAGGGGCGCTGGCCGAGCATCGCGGGCGCTATGAACGGAACCCGGCGGCGGCGGCGAAACTGCTGGCGTTTGGCGATTCTCCGGTGACCTCTGCGGGCACGCCGGCCGAGCTCGCCGCTTATACGCTGACGGCCAATTTGCTCTTGAATCTCGACGAAGCCATTACCCGCAATTGACACCATGGATCCCCTTTTTGAGTACCACGTCCAGCAAACTCGCCGGCAGTTTTTTGGTCGCACGGGGTTGCGCTTGGGAACCATTGCCCTGGGTGGTTTGCTGGCCCAGCACGGGCTGACCGCCGGAGCCGGGGCGGATCCCAAGGTCGAGCGGATTCATCCGCCGCTGCCAGGTTTCCCGCACTTCGCCCCGCGGGCGAAGCGATTGATTTACCTCCACATGAATGGGGCGCCTTCGCAGATGGATCTCTGGGATCACAAGCCCGGCCTGCGGGATCGGTTCGATCAGGAGTTGCCTGATTCCATCCGCCAGGCGCAGCGACTGAGCACGATGACCAGTGGCCAGAAGCGATTCCCCGTGGCGCCGTCCCGTTTCGCCTTTGCGCAACACGGACGGTGTGGAACCTGGGTCAGCGAATTGTTGCCGCACACTGCGGGCATGGTGGATGACCTGGCGTTAATTCGTAGTGTTCATACGAATGCCATCAATCACGATCCGGCCTGCACGTTTGTCATGACCGGGTCGGAGATTCCAGGCAAGGCCAGCATTGGATCGTGGCTGGCATACGGGCTTGGCAGTGAGAGCAATAATCTCCCGGCTTTCGTCGTCTTTACGCCCACTTTTCCGGGCACAGGGAATGGACAGGCGCTGTACCATCGGATGTGGGGCAGCGGTTTTCTTCCGGGCCGAACCAGTGGCGTGGCCTTTCGCGGTGCCGGGGATCCCGTCCTCTATCTGCCCAACCCGCCCGGCGTGGAGACTTCGGATCGTCGCGTCATGTTGGACGCCTTGAATCAGTTGAATCAGCAGAGCTATGAGCGTTTTGCCGATCCCGAAATTCAAACCCGCATTGCGCAGTATGAGATGGCATTTCGCATGCAGGCCAGCGTCCCGGAGTTGACGGACCTATCCGGCGAATCCGCGGCGACGCTCGAGATGTACGGCCCCGACGTCAAACGGGGCGGATCCTTCACGCAATCTGCCCTGCTGGCGCGGCGTTTGATTGAACGGGGCGTGCGCGTGGTTCAAATTCTGCACCGCGGCTGGGATCAGCATGACAATCTGCCCACGGCCCTGCGGAATCAGTGTCTGGATACCGATCAGGCGACCGGCGCCCTGCTGCGTGATCTGAAACAACGCGGGTTGCTCGACGACACGCTGGTGGTTTGGGGCGGCGAATTCGGGCGCACCGTGTACTCACAGGGGACGCTCACGAAGGAGAACTACGGACGGGACCATCATCCGCGGAATTTCTGCATGTGGATGGCTGGCGGTGGGGTGAAGGCCGGCGTGGTCCATGGGGCCACCGACGATTTCAGTTACAATATCACCGAGAACCCCGTCCACGTGAACGATCTCAACGCCACGATCCTGCACTGCCTGGGGATTGATCACCGGCGGTTCACCCACCGTTTTCAAGGCCTGGAGCAGCGCCTGACCGGTGTTGAGGAGGCCAACGTGGTGAAGGGAGTGCTGGCTTAACTTTCCTAACCCTTTGCTTGTCTGCGTTAATCCGTGTTAATCCGCGGTTCCTCAACTCGGGTCTTAGGTTCAAAAGGTCGGCCCGAGAATCCAGGGCGCGAATTCCTCGTCGCCGAGACCCTGGAGTTCACTCTTGGTGTGCTTGCCGCCCGCCACGGCGACGATCTCTTCGAATATCCGGTGGCCGACCTGCTCCACGGTTTCGGTGCCATCCAGAATGGTTCCGGCATTGATATCCATGTCATCGCGCATCCAATCGTAGAGCGTCGTATTGGTGGCGACTTTGATGCAGGGCATCGGTTTGCAGCCGTAGACGCTTCCCCGGCCGGTGGTGAAGACGCCGACGTTGGCGCCAC
>JAYTHD010000481.1:0-10359 GCA_043732975.1 Verrucomicrobiota bacterium | reverse complement strand
GCCGAGATATCGGTGTTGATCTCCGCATCCAGGCTGGTCAGTTGGCTGATCACGACCCGCAGATGCGCGAGGTCGCCGACGTCGGTGGTGTCGCCCGGCAAGCCCTGGGCCAGCACGGCGAAATCGAGGATATCCCCGGTGGTCACCTTGACTTCGCTGATGATATTTGTGCCCGTCAGATCCGCGCCACCGATGGCCAGCGCCTGATTGAGCACGCCTTTGCGGTACAGGCGCAGGGTGACGCCACCGCCTCCCTCGATCTCCTTGGAAAAAGCCACGGCGACACGGATCAAACCTGAGACCGGGCTGATCCAGCGGCGCAGCGCCCATTGTTCCAGGCCACCGCTGGCGGCGCTGTTGGGACGCATGGTGGCGGCCCCCACCGTGGTGGACGGCGGGGTGCGCTGGCTGTAGCGCCACTCGGTGCCCGTCCAGGCATTGTCCGGTCCAAACGCAGCGATGGAGCGGGGGAAGGCGATGAAGTCGTTGGTCGAGTATCCGGCGACGGCGTCGGCGGTGCGATCATAGAAACCATAATACCACTGGTGTTGCCCCTGTTGATCGCTGAAATCCGCCAATGAATCCGCAAGCACCGTGGCTTCCGGAGAATTCCGCACAGTTTCGAAGCCAATCCCATTGGTGACCGCGAGCCAGGCGGAATCGTCGGTGTCCGGCAAAAACCAATTCAATTCCAGCAGGTCATTGGCCGGAATGAGAAGCCGGGCGGTCGCCAGTCGGGTGATCAACGGCGTTTCCTCGGCCACGACCGCCAAACCGTACGAAATGTCGGGGAACTGTCGCGGATAGCCCGGCCCAAACGCGGAGGCAATCGTGAATCCGTCGGGCTTGACCAACGCCACGTAACCGCCGGCACTGGCGAGGCGGAAATTGGTGTGGAGAGGATGTCCGGCGAGCGCCCGATCCTTGTTCGAGGCGAAGATAATCCGGTGTTTCTGCGGCAGGAGAACCTCCGCCGGTAACCGCCATTTGTTCAGGTGGTCGGGATTGTCGGTGAGGTACCAGCCGTCCAGGTTTTCCGGCTGATTGCCCGCGTTGAACAGCTCGATCCAATCGGAGAAACTCCCATTTTCATCGGCGAGGACGTGATCATTGGCGGCCATGAATTCCGAGAGGACGACCTCGCCCCGGACCGCCACCGCGGTGAGGAGGACGCACGCCAGGAAACAACCGGCCCAACGCCAGGGAGCGAATTTCATAGGAAAGTCCGATCAACCTGCGGGAGCGATCCCACCGGCACAAGCCAACGGCAGCGGGGAATGGCGGCGTCGGCGTGTGTTCGGGTCAAAGGCCCGTGATTTCTCAGCCCGGCCCAACGGGCTGGGTCTCGGTGCATACAAATATTCCTGCGCTCCAACGGGGTGCGATGAATGGTCGCATTTCATCGTTCGAATCGCGGCCCTACAGGCCGCTGAATGTTTCGGTTCGGAAACCCAGGGTGTTACCCTGGGCTGAGGAATGACGGCCCTTTGGGCCAGAGCATGTGAATGGGTAAACTTCGCATTTGTTTTCGGCGGCGGCCATCGAGTGTCATTTCGTTTTGGCAGGCCAGGTTTCTGCATAATATTTCCAACCGGCGGCAGTCTCATTTATCCGGCTTACCGTCTCAATTTCCTCAATACGGTCGTCGCTATCGAATCGGAGAAAAACAGCATCCGTCCAATTCAGAGTACTAGTCCCGACGGGAATGATGCCCAGCCCAAGCCACAGGCTGCGTCTTGTGACGTCCGTCAATCGATAGTATCCAACGTGCACATTGCTGAAATATCCATCCATCGGACCATAGCGATTGGTGATTTCGCCACGGCTGGTCTCACCGATTTTGAGCAACGACATACCGCTCGCAGCCGGAGAAAGTTGCTGGCGCGATGTGCGAATTGGCAACCGGACACAGCCGATGCCCAGGCTGCAGATGGCAGTATTCACAAGCCAAAGTGCAAGGCACTTTTGTAGTCCGAGTGTCCTGAGATGATGAGCCGCTGAACGTCCAAATTTCAGGCAATCTGGACCCAAAGACGTGGACCTTGAAGCGAAACAGGCCCGGCCATCCCGCGTTGCCTGGAGCGATTTGCTAGGCCTCGATTCGTGCATGATCCGAGGTTGCCTGAACTGCGATGATCGCACCAGACATGAAATGAATGCCCGTAAGCCAACGCGGGTCAGGAGTCTTGGTGGGTTCGGGCATGAAAACACCGGCAGCCCACGCCTCGTCCGTCCAATATCCAAACGCGCTGACGCGATCGTCTTCGGTAAAGGGACGCTCCGCATCGCGAGGAAGAAAGCGGAACTCGCTGACCTCTTGAAACTCAACGCTCACTGACGCTGGTGTGCCGTCGGTAACCCAATCGCCCGTGGAGCGCCGCCAATGCATTGAAAGGGTTCGGCACTCTATCGAATAGTCGAGGCCAGAGAAATCGAAATTGTTGTGAAGGTCGAGTTCGTGCGGCGGCTGCGACAAATAGACGCCGTCCTTGATTTCAAATTCGAGTTGCATAGAGGCATTGAAAGTGGAGCCACCATCGACTCGCGGCGTGAACCGCGATTGCCGAACTGCGAGCGCCAACCGCGGTGGGCTCCGGCGACTTGTTAGGCGATTGGGGTCCGAGCGCGGTGCGTCCATCTCCGCATGACAATGAGCACCGATCCGATCCCGATCGTGGCCATCAAAGTCTCACGACCGTAGCCACCAAAGCAGGCGAGTGCGAGAACGGTGAAAATCGCGGGGGCGGAGACTCGCGCCAAAACGGTCGTCGCCTTCGGGTAAAAATAGCTCGCGAAGGGCGGCACTGCCCCACATGCAAAAAACACAGCGAGGGCTACCAAAGCCCACCCGAATCGTCTGAAGAATTCAGCAGTCATCTCATTTATCGGACCAGTGTGAGTGTAAAATCTCATGATCGAAAAGCATTTGTCATGTGCCCCGCCCCCGGGGACTCGTCCCGTGGGATGACGGGTCGTATTTCATCGACCAGATCGCGGCCCTACAGGCCGCTGAATGTTTCGGTTCGGAAACCCAGGGTGTTACCCTGGGCTGAGGAATGACGGCCCTTTGGGCCAGAGCAAAGTCGTGGATACAATTCTTCAGAGTTTCTCGCGCAAAACGTAGCGCGGGGCGGTGGTGATGTCGGTCGTGATGGGCCGAACGGTGCACGGTCAAAGAATTTTGACCACGGATGACACGGATGACGCGGACAGACTCGAAAAAGTGGTGTTCCGTATCCGCGTTATCCGCGCCATCCGCGGTTCATTTTCTGAAAGTGTCGCTGTAGTGCCAAGGGGCCTTGCCGAGAAAGGGACGGAGGTTGTCGCCGGAAGCGCCGAGAATCCGGAGGAATCCCCCGAAAACGTTCTTTCTCCTCTCCGCGTCTCCGCGTCTCCGCGCGAGCCTTCCGTAGGACTTTGTCGCACCCCACCGAGGCGTCCCGGCAGGAAATGAAATGCCCTGCCGGCATTCGTCTGCTCTATTGCCGACGCTTTGAGTGCTCCGGAAAAAATCCAGTTCTTTGACCAGTTTCGCGCCGCGGTCGCCGATGGCACGTTCGTACGCCTCAATCTGGGGCACCCGTTGCGGCACGATGACGCGGTCCGCAACATCTTCGTGCGCCCCGTCCAATTGCGCGAGGGATTGCATCTGTCCTTTACCTATCGGCATGCCCGGAAGGATGTGGTGAAGAACCTGTTGCCGGAGGAGGCGTACACCCTGCTGGAGGAATTAATCGGCCTGAATTTCGCCAACGCCTTCCTCTCGCTGACGACCGCCACCTTCCAACTGACCATCCGCAAGGGCCGCAGCGCGCGGTTGGTTTCCGGTCGGCCGGAAGTGGAAGTGGCCCCGAACCTGTCGCACGATCGCTCCAAGGAGCGCACCGTGTCGGTCCAGGCGCCGTGGCTGCGGGAACTAGGTGTGACCAACCTGGACGGAAGTGTCCGCCCGACGATGGAGGCGAAGTTTCGGCAGATCCATCGGTTCGTCGAACTGCTCGGTCCGCTTCTGGTGGAGGCGCGTCTGCTGGATGGCGAGCGACCGCTCCGGGTGACGGACATGGGGGCGGGGAAGGGTTATTTGACCTTTGCGCTGCATGAACATCTGCGGTCCGTGGCCAAGCGCCCGGTCGCCACGCGCGGCGTCGAGTTGCGGGCCGAGTTGGTGGATCAGGCCAATGCCGTCGCCCGGCAGTTGCATTGCGAAGGCTTGGAATTCACCGCAGGGACGATAACGGACCTGGCCCTGAGCGAGTCCGACGTGGTGATCTCCCTGCATGCCTGTGATACGGCGACGGATGATGCGCTGGCCAAGGGGATCCATGCGGGCGCCACGGTGATTGTGGTGGCGCCGTGTTGTCACAAGGAGATTCGTCCACAAATCATTCCTCCGCCGGTGCTGCTGCCCGGATTGCGACACGGCATTCTGCTGGAACGCGAGGCGGAGTTTGTCACGGATGCGCTGCGGGCAGCCTTGCTGGAATGTGCGGGCTATGTGCCCCGGGTGATGGAATTCATCTCGCCGGAGCACACCAGCAAGAACCTCATGATTGTGGGGATCAAGCAGGCGGATCGCGCCGATACTCAAGGGCGCACGCGGGTGCAGGAATTGGCGCGGTTTTATGGCATCCGCGAGCAACGACTCGCGCATCGCCTGGGCATTTCGCTGATTTGATCTGAACCACATCGCGAGCAACGAAGACGCAGCCATGGATTTCGAAGCGTTGGATTGGCCGCGGTTGGAGCGACTGCGGGCGTTGTTTTTAGGGGAGCAATTTGAACCGGGGCCGTACTGGCGGGAGGCGGAGGATCTGGCGGTCTACGAGGTCACGCTCGGGGAGCGGATTGGCTGGAAGTGGGACGCGGTCCTTCGGGAATTGAAGGCGCGCGGCTGGCAGCCGCCGGCGGGGTGTGCGTTGTGGGATTGGGGCTGCGGCAGCGGCGTGGCCGGACGACGCGTTCTGGCTGCGTGGCCGGGGGCGTTCTCCGGAATCTGTGTCACCGATCATTCGCCGGTCGCCACCCAGTATGCCCTCCGACGATTTCAGGAGCAGTGGCCGGAGTTGCATGGTTGCAGCGAATCACCGGCCGGGGAGACGCCTTATGTCTTGTGTGTATCCCACGTATGGAACGAGCTCACCCCGGCGGACCGCGAGGAGTTGAAGCGGACGGCCGCCCAGGCGCAGGCCGTGCTCTGGGTCGAGCCGGGAGTCCATTCGGTGGCGCGGGACTTGCAAGCGGTTCGCGGATTCCTGATGGAGGCGGGCGGGCAAAGAGTGGTGGCGCCGTGCACCCATCAGCAGGCGTGCGGGCTGCTAAGCGCGGGGAACGAACGGCATTGGTGTCATCATTTTGCCGATCCTCCGCCGGAGATTTTCGCCAATTCGGACTGGGTCCGCTTCGGACATCGGGCGGGCATCGATTTGCGCGCGCTGCCGTACGCATTTTTGGTGACGGAATCGGCCACGGCGGTGCCGGTTGGGCCGACGCCGGCGGGTTTGCAACGCCTCTTGGGGAAACCGCGCGTTTACAAGGGATTCGCCCGTCCGCTTTTCTGCGGTGCGGCCGGGGTTCGCGAGCTGGAAGTATTTCGACGCACCGCGCCGGCAATCTACAAAGCCTGGCTGAAGGAGCGCGGGGGCGATTTGTATGAAGTGTCGGCGGATCCGAAAAAACCGCACCGCGCCGCTGTCATTACGGAGTGGAAGCCGGGTTGAGCGGAAGGGATACTCGCGAGGACTCTCGAACCACCTTTCTTGCTGGGCTGCGGCCACAAAATCGGTGGGCCGAGAGTCTCCGCGAGGCAGCCGCGTTGGGACCGACTTCGTCGTCAGCTGGCTCGTCAGAGACTCGCTCCACCGGGCTCAAACCAAATTGACCCACGCGCCGATTTCCGCCGATTTCACGGCCGCATCGATGACCGCCTGCGTCTGGGCGCCATCGTGGAACGTCACCGCGCAGGGACGTTGTTCGCGGATCGCATTGATGAATTCGATGGCTTGATCGTACCGGAAGCTGACCAGGGGATCGCCCACCGAGGGATCGCGGGAGGAGCCGGGCCAGGTCCAGAATTCACGAGGCACTTCCAAGCGGGCGAGACCGGGCCCGCCCGCCCGGCCGTACTGCAATTCATTCCACAGGCCGGTGGTAAAGCTGAAGCTCGCCGCGCTGCCGTTCAGTTCGACGCGATCCGGACTGCGCCAGCTTTCGTTGGTGCCACTGGCCAGTTTGGAACTCTCCAGGACGCCCGAAGCGCCATTCACAAATTGGGCCAGCACCGCCACCCAGTCATCGGTGTCATTGGCGGCTCCGTCGCGGACCGGGGTGCGATTGCCGAGACTGGCCACCAGGCGCTGGATCGGGCCGATCAGGTGACAGGCGAAATTGATGCGGTGACTGAGCATGTCGCCGATTTCACCTGTGCCCGCGAGCCTCTTCACCTGGCGCCAGCCCAGATTGCGCGTGCCCCAATCCTGCAGCCGGCAGGAGCGGTAATGATACGGCTCGCCCAGATCGCCGCGGACCACCAGATGTTTCAGATAACGCATCGCGGGAACGAATTGGTAGGTGAACGCGGTCATGTGGCAGACCCCGGCGCGGTCGGCGGCGACGGCCATGGCCGAGGCATTCACGGCGTTGAGTGCGATCGGCTTTTCGCAAAGCACATGTTTCCCGTGAGCGATGGCGTCCAGAGCAATCTCCGCATGCAGGTCATTGGGTGTGGCAATGATGACCGCGTGGACGTCGTCGCGCCGGGTTACGTCCTCCCAGCGATTGGTGGTAAAGGGAGTGCCGCCAACGGTCTGTCGCGCCGCCTCGAGAGTGGCGGGATTGGCATCGCAAAGGGCGCGGACGACCACATTTCTGCAAAGCGCCAGACCCGGCAGGTGATTCTGCAGTGAAATGCCGCCCGTACCGACAATGGCGATGCCCAGATTACTCATGTCTTGATTAGGTAATACAGCCTAACAGAGCGATGGTCGCGCAGGAAAAACTAATTCCTGCGCAACCCGGCCGCACCAGCCCACCGCCGCTCTACGCCCTTCGGAATCAGGTGGCCGGCGGACCGCCGAAATGGACGCGATGACTGGCGTAACCCGCGGCGTCGCTCAGCATGGCTTCGACGGTTGCGATCACTGGTTCCACCGTCCAGAGCCCGGAAAACACGGCCCGATCGCCGATTTCGCTCTCGACGACAAAGGTCGGTCGTTGGGCGACTTGAAGGGCGTGAAATTCCGCGGTGCTGGCGCGGGCACGGGCTTCGACGGCGGGCGATTTCGCCGCGGCGAGCAGCTGGGCGGGATCCAGTTGAGCGGCGGCAGCCCCAACGGCGGCCGCGACCTCCCAGCGGCCCACGGATTGACCTTCGCGCAGCGCGGCGGTGGCGAGGGCCAGCCGGACCCGATCATCCGCCACGCCAAAATCCCGGGCGGCTTCCGCGACCAAATTGGGGGCGAGGTACTCGGTGAGTTCCGGCTCGTACCAGCCGGAATTTAACATGAAAGACGAACGGACCAACGTGCCGCTGCGCCGATAGAACCAATCGCATTGTGCCGGCGAGGTGGGTAGACCGCTGCTGTCCATCAGCGCGAGGCGCCACTGGAATTCGATCCGACCAACGTAGCGATGTTGCCATTTCAACCAGGCGGGTTCCGCCCAATAACACCAGGAGGAAATGACTTCCAGGTAATAGGTAATCTTCACGCCGGGAATGGGTGTGAAATCGCCGCGTTGGGCAACGTTGAAAATAATGTCCGTCCGGAATGTGAAATTTCGAATTCGGGCGAAGCCGTCAGCGCGTTCGGGTGCGTGGGTCGCGTCGGACCGCGGAAACTTTTGCGGAAGGATTCGGCGGCGGCGCCTGGGCAGTTGTTGTTGCTTTTAGCGCCTTGGATTCGGCACGACGCCAGTCGCGTTCGCGCCGGTGGATTTCGGCACGGAGCAACTCCTCCGCATTCCAGTCGCGCTCCTGGCAGAGCTGGGCCAGGGCGAACAATTCCCGGCCGATAGTCGCGCGGATCCGGGGCGGGATCCCCAAGGGCAGGGAAGCATCCGGCAAGCCGGCTTTTTTGGCCTTTTTGACCAGTTTCTGCGCCTTGAGTAGAGCGGGTAGTTGCGTGGGAATGCCGTCCAGCGCGGACTTGCGCTCGTGCTTCGAACCGGCTTTTTCGGAGCGCTTGATTTGCTCCCAGTTCACCCACACCTGGTCGACGTCCTCCACCTTCACCTCACCAAAGACGTGCGGATGCCGGCGGATGAGCTTGTCGACGAGCGTCTGGGTCAGGGAATTGAAATCAAAGGCCTGCCGTTCCCGGCCGAGCTGCGCGTGGAAGACGACCTGGAGGAGCAGGTCGCCCAGTTCCTCGGCCATCTCGTGGTCATCGCGCGCTTCAATGGCGTCCAGCAATTCATACACTTCCTCGATCGCATGATAGCGCAGGGTCTGGTGATTCTGCTCGCGGTCCCAGGGACAACCCTGCGGCGAGCGCAGGGCGGCCATGACTTCCAGCAGCTGTTGAATCGGCGGGAGACGGGAACTGGGCGGTCGCATGCGGAGAACGGGAGATGAGATATTAAAGGACGACCAAATCGTCCCGGTGAACGATTTCTCCGGCGAGGGATTTGCGTTCGCGGATTTCACTGGCGGCAAAGCGGGCGAGGCCACGGGCGAGTTCCACACCGTCCGGATCGACGAGTTGTACCACGTCGCCGGCGGCAAATTCGCCGGTACACTGGGTAATGCCCACCTTGAGCAGGCTCCGGCCCTGTTGGGTGACGGCCCGGGCCGCACCGGCGTCGAGCGTCAGCGTGCCCCGGACGTGATGATAAAAGGCGATCCAGCGTTTGCGGCTCGTCAAACCTTTGGCGACCGGGAGGAACAGAGTGCCTTCGTCGGCCCCGGCCAGGATGCGCTCCAGGCCATCGAAGCGTCGCCCCGAGGCGATCACCAGCGGAATGCCCGAGCGTACCACGGTGCGGGCGGCGGTGATCTTGGTGGCCATGCCGCCAGTGGCCGTCTCGCTGGTGGTGCCGCCGGCCATTTGGGTGATCGAAGCATTGATCCGTTCCACCACGCCGAGGCGCTGCGCGGTGGGTTTGCCGAAGTCCTGGATCAAGCCGTCGGCGGTGGTCAGGATCACCAGCAGATCCGCCGGCAGCAGACTGGCGACGAGCGCGGAGAGTTTGTCGTTGTCGCCGAATTTCAACTCGGTCACGGACACCACGTCGTTCTCGTTGATGATGGGAATCACGCCGCGTTTAAGCAGGGTGAGCAGGGTGTTCCGCGCATTGAGATGCCGGGTGTGATCGGCCAGATCCTCGTGGGTGAGCAGCACCTGGCCCACGGCGAGATCATAGTGGCGGAACAAGGACTCATAGAGGGCCATCAGGCGGGACTGACCCACGGCGGCGCAGGCCTGACGTTCGGCGAGACTGGCCGGGCGGGTTTCGTAGCCGAGCACGCCCATGCCCGCGCCGACGGCTCCCGAGGTGACCAGCACGACATCCTTGCCGGCAGCGCGCAGGCCCGCCAGTTGCGCCACCAATTGGGCGAATTGGACGAGGTCCGGTCGCTTGCGGGCATCGGTGAGGACGCCCGTGCCCAGTTTGACGACAATCCGACGTGCACGGCTGAAGATCTCGGAACGCACGCCGGTGTTTTAGGCGATGGA
This sequence comes from Verrucomicrobiota bacterium, assembly GCA_043732975.1. GTDB lineage: Bacteria > Verrucomicrobiota > Verrucomicrobiia > Limisphaerales > UBA9464 > CANIZL01. Next base: position 688 of record JAYTHD010000481.1, on the reverse strand, counting down.
GTTGCGCAGGGATAGGGGGAAGGCGGTGGCAGGTGGATGGCGGGTCGAAAATCAATTGTTGCTCCTTGCTCATGGGCTCCAAGTTTGCCGGCATGCTTGAAGTGCAAGGTTTGACCAAGACTTACGGCGATTTCTTTGCCGTGAATGACTTGAGCTTTACCGCCGGCCCCGGGGAATTGTTGGGCTTGGTCGGGCCCAATGGAGCCGGAAAAACCACCACCCTGCGCTGTCTGGCGGGAATTTTTCCGCCGACGCGCGGCCGCATCCGGATTGCGGGTCAGGATCTCCTCGCGGATCCCGTTGCGGCCAAACGGGAGCTGGCCTTTTTCTCGGATGAACCCCGACTCTTTGAGCATTTGACGGTCCGGCAACATCTCGTTTTCACGGCGCGCCTGTATCAAGTCCGGGACGTCGACGAGCGGATCGGGCCGTTGTTGGAGCAGTTGGATTTGACTGACAAGGCGGATCAGCTGCCGGGCGAGCTGTCCCGCGGAATGAAGCAAAAGGTGCAGCTGGCCTGCGGACTTTTGCATTCACCCCGGGTCCTGTTTTTTGATGAACCGCTCACCGGTCTGGATCCAATCGCGATTCGACGCACGAAAGATATCCTCCGCGGCCAGGCGGCGGCCGGCATGACCATTGTGCTCAGTTCGCACCTGTTGCATTTGCTCGAGGAAATCTGCACGCG
>JAYTHD010000480.1:0-4440 GCA_043732975.1 Verrucomicrobiota bacterium | reverse complement strand
GGGCGTGACTTCGTCACCCGCTGGCTCGTCAGAGACTCGCTCCACCTTGATTGCTGGCCTCCGGCCACAAAAATCGGTGGGGCGAGAGTCCCTCGAGCCAGCCGCGTTGGGGGGTGACTTCGTCACCCGCTGGCTCGTCAGAGACTCGCTCCACCTTGATTGCTGGCCTCCGGCCACAAAAATCGGTGGGGAGAGTCCCTCGAGCCAGCCGCGTTGGGGGGTGACTTCGTCACCCGCTGGCTCGTCAGAGACTCGCTCCACCTTGGCTGCTGGCCTCCGGCCACAAAAATCGGTGGGGCGAGAGTCCCTCGAGCCAGTCGCGTTGGGGCGTGACTTCGTCACCCGCTGGCTCGTCAGAGACTCGCTCCACCTTGGCTGCTGGCCGCGGGCGTTGGGCGTTCCCCCGCCCTGGATTGTCCCGAGCGGTACCGGTAGTCACGGTAGTGTCCCGCGTCACCGACCGCGCCGTCCTCCGCGGCGTGAACGATATTGACCAACTCACGGGCCGTGACGAAGTGCACCCGAAAGCCCCGGGCCAGGGAACATTCCTCCAGCAGATGCTCATAAAAGCGCGGCATCGCCTCGCCCAGCAACGTGCGCATGTTCGGCGGGATCCCGCCGTGAGTGTGCAGTTTGATAAAGACCCAGTCAGGCTGGCCGGCCACATGAATTCCCAACTGGAGCCAGAGTCGCAACCGGTCCGGTGTGGGAGGATTGGCGCCGGAAAGCTCGGCGTTCTCGATGCGGGGCAGGACTCCCAATTTCCGCCGCTCCCAATTGAGCCCCAGGGGCCCCTGGACCAAAAGCAACTCCCCCGCCGCGCGTTCCCCACTCCCTCCCAAACCCGTCGCGGCCGGGATCACCTGCACTCGAACCCCGTAATCGTGCGGCTTGGGCCGGCCATTGCCCGTCGCGTAATAGATCTGGTTCACCATCCGCGTCTGGGTCCGGTGCGGCGCGGAGGGCATGGTGAAATCCGCATAACAGCCCGCCTCCCGGAGGATCGAAAGTTCGCCCGGCACCCCGCAATGCCGTCCCGTCGGGTCAGAATCCGCCAGGGCCCAGTCTCCATGGATGAATCCAAAACGCACCCGGCCGGCCGCATCGATGGCCAGCCCGCCATGACGCGCCAACGCCTCTTTGCCCCGCTCCAGCTTCTCCCGCAGGCCGGCCGGGGTGTCGCCGTCATGGTGCAAATGCAACTCCAACTCCGAGCCCGTCTCGCGACCCAAGTCCTCCAGGCGCCTCAGAAACTCCGCATCATACTGTTCGATCGGATAGAAGAACGTGTGTCGCGGACTCCGCCCATCCGCATCCCGAAACGGCCGCACCAGCTTCGGATAGTCCCGTTGCCAGCGGGCAATCCGTTCCCGCGCGCCCGATCGGTCGGTGTCGTGCAAGGGCTCGAAATGGTCGCAAATCGCCACCAAAACATCCGTCACAGCGCCGGGTCGCGGCCGGCGTACCGGCGTCCGCAGATAACCCGGCAGCCACAAATCCATCGCCCGGATCATGAGCCATCCTCCCGTTCCCTGACCGTCGCCTCGCGATCCCACGCCGCCGTCCCGCCGCGCAGATACTGCAGCAAACCGGCCACAGCCATCCCATTGAGAAACACAAAGCCCGCGGGAATGGAAAACATTCTCCCGCTGGCCCGTCGAAAACACAATCCCACGAACGCCAGCGTATAGAGCCCGATTTGTCCCGCCAGGGTCCATCGATAAAACGGCTGGCCGACGAGCGCGCCATTGGTCACCAGGGTCGACAGCAGGCACCAGGGCGCCGCCAGCCGCAGGTATTTGTGCGAAATCAATTGCCCGCAGGCGCGATTTTTCCACGGCATCAGCCAGCCGGGATAGCGGAAGAGCAACTGGAAATTCCCCGCCAGCGTCCGCTGCTTCCGGAGGCGCTCCCGTCCCGGCTCCAAGCTCTGGGGATCCATGGCCACCGCCCGAGGCTCAAACTCCACCCGAAATCCCCGCGTGAGGATCTTCATGGGAATCAACACGTCGTCCAGCAGCGTGTCCTCCGGGAGCGGCTCGAAGAGTTCCCGGCGGATGGCGTACACCGCGCCCGTGCACCCAATGGTCGTGCCCAGGGCGGATTCACTGCGTCGCACGAATTTCTCCAACCGCCAATAGGCATCCACGCCCGCACCGGTGCTGCTCGCGGACGGCTCGATTTCCAGCGATCCACTCACCGCGCCAACGCGCCGATCCGCCAACCGGGCCACGAGCAATCGCACCGTGTCGGGAAGAAAACGCTGACGGGCATCGGCAAAGACCACGATGTCGCCACGGGCGTGGGCCAGTGCCACGTTCAATCCCTTCGCCTTGCCCGCTCGACGCTCCAACGCGATCAGCCCCACTTGCCTGCCACCGGGCGGGCGGACAAATTCCCTCACCCGATCCACGGTCCTGTCCGTCGAACCATCCGACACCACCACCAATTCGAGTTTCTCCGCGGGATAATCGGACCCGCACAAGTTCGCCAGGCGCGGCCGGACCCGCGCTTGCTCGTTGTGCACGCACAGGACCACGCTGACGCTCGGCGGATCCGCCGGCGGCGGCGGCCGGGCCACCGGCCGACGCGGGCGAACCGCGGCCACCAGACCCATCAGGACGGGGTAACCGGCGAAGGTATACGCCAGCAGCCCCAGGCCCGTCCAAAAGGCAAGCGCCCACAAATTCACGGGAAACACCACCCCCCGCACCGGGATGCCCGGGCACTCGAACGGCTCGCACACCAGACGCTCATAGGGAGTTCATCGCATATCGCCAGAGCAACAGAACCAGGAGCGTAGTGACGCCAAACATCCCAAAATCGACGAGGCGCAATCGGTTCCACAGGGGCCGGCCCGGACCGATTCCGATCCGCTCCGGCATCCGCCGCCGGGCGCGCCGTTCCGACCGGCTCCCGGCACTGGTAAAGGAACCGGTACTAAGACTGGCAAGATTGAGCGCCTGAGTTGGAGTCGGCGCACCGACGTCAAGGGTCATCGCTGGAGCAATTTCCATGGTCGTGGCTGGGTGCGCCTCGGATGCGGGAAGGGTGGCGATCAGTTCCCGTCGGAGGAGATAACGATGAAAACTGGCGACGGCGGCCACCATCAATACAAAGTGCGCCATCAGGGACCAATCCATCATCCAGGACGAGAAGGTGAAGGAAACCAGCAGGACCAACAACACGCGCAGGACCCGCTCCTCCTCCACCCGGGTGGTGCGGGCCGCGTACAGGGTCCGGTAACAGGTGAAAAGAATGCTGCAAAACAGAAACAAACCCGGGACACCAAATTCTCCGCCCACCCGCACATAGGAGGAATGCGGGCCGGCGACCAATCGACCGCCCCGGGATTCCATCTTCGGCGAAAACCGATTGTACCCCAGCCCCGTCAGATTCTCCCGCATCGAATTATAACCGAATTGGAATGCCGCGGAGCGGCGCTGGATGCCTTCATCGCCCTTGGTGTTGCCCATCGTCGACATCCGCGGCAGTTGTTGCAATCCCGCCACTCCCAAGGTGAGCGCCGCGGCCAGGATCCAGCCCTGGACAATTTTGGATCGGCGAAAGCACAGGGAGATCAGACCGGTGACGAATCCGGATAAATAAGCCCCCTTGGAAAGTGTCAGATAGACACAATACGCCGGAATTGCCATCAGCGGCACCGCGGCCGCACTGACAAAAATGGGTCGCCGCCAGACCAGCAGTACATAAAGCATCGGCAACACGGGCACGACACTATGTCCCAGGGCATTGGCATTGTCGAAAATCAGCGTCCCCAGTGCCAATCGCCCCTCCATCGCCCCTTCCGTAATCTCCCGGCTCCCCATGGGATCGAAGCCGAGGGTGCTCGCCACGCCCAAAGCGGCGATCGTGACGATGAGGCCCGCCCAATAAACCAGGTATTTGCCGATGCGCTCGAGATTCGACAACGCCAGCAGGGTCACGACGTAAATCGCATAGAGGTTGTAGACGGCCGAAAACGCCTCGAGCGGATTGCGAGCGGTAACAACGATCCACAGCAAATAGGCCAGCATCAAACCGTCGTGCGGCGTCTTGAACAGCTCTTTCCAGGTGAATCCCGCCTTGCGCAACAAGGTGGCGCCCAACGCCAGGCCCATCGTCAAAGTCACCGGACGCAACACGCCCACCAAGGGAATCCACTCCTGCGGCCGGATATAGTAGAGGATCAGGAAAGCAACGGTGGCGGCGAAGTCCATCGAAGGCGGAAGGGGGGAAGGATCGCTCGAAAGAGGTCAGGTCAACGTTTCGTCAAGCTGTCGTCGAGCGCAGAGGTTTTGCTTTCTATCGGAATCGGTGAATCTCGAGCCAGTCGCTTTGGGGCGTGACTTCGTCACCCGCTGGCTCGTCAGAGACTCGCTCCACCTTGATTGCTGGCCTCCGGCCACAAAAATCGGTGGGGCGAGAGTCCCTCGAGCC
>JAYTHD010000479.1:0-4357 GCA_043732975.1 Verrucomicrobiota bacterium | reverse complement strand
CTCTTGCGCAACCTTTCCCCCACTACCCGGATCGACCGCTCCGGCCCCAGGCTGAGATACAGCGAGAACGCCGCGAACGCCTTGGCGCTCTCCTTCGGTTGTTGTTCAAACGGTAGCCCCATGTTCAATTCCTTTCCCCTCCATCCGGCCCCAGATAGATACACACACGCCCTATTACATAGGGGCGTGTGTGTATCTATCTGATCTGATGCGCACGATCCATACACACGCTCAAAAGCCCCGTGGTGATCTCCGTGGGTGTATCTCATGGCGCTAATTCCCCTTGGTTTTGTGGCGTGCGGGAAACCATGATGCGCGGTCTAGTCCCGGAACGCTTTTCCTCCCATTCATGGAGCATCCCTTCCTCGACCAACTCATCGATAAGGGGATTGATTTTGTTCAGTGCCACCTCCGCACCATTCGCTTTTCTACGCAAAACCTCCTTGGGAATTGCCCCCACTACGGGAACATGCGCCAGAATATCCTCCTTCGTCGGCACCTTCCGCGCCTTCCCCGACGCCGGCACTTCCTCTTGATCCACCTCCCGCCAGCAGATTATCCCGGCCTCTTTGGCGTGCCCGATCAGCTTCACATAGGCCGGCGTTAGCCCGTCGGCCTGCTTCCATCCCAGCCGCCCGCCCCGCTTGCCCGCCCGCAGTTCAAACGCCGAATGCGAACCCACACTCCGCACCGCGATCACCCCCCTCGCCCAGTTCGCCCACTCCGCCGAACCGCCGCCCAGATACGCGAAATCGCCCCCGCTCCATTCCGACTTTTCCTTGCCCGACGGCGGCTTGTTCGTGTGATGCACGACGACCGCGGCGCAGCCGAATTCCCGCAGCAGGGGTTTAAGCAGGTTCCGCAGAAATCGGCCCACGTCCACTTGCGAGGCGTTGTCACCCCCGAGATACGCCAGCGCCGGATCAATCCAGAGCAGGTCCGGTCGGTGTTGTTCGAGCAGCGGTCGCACGACCTCCGCGAAAAACCTCATGCCGCTCCGCGCGTCCTCGTGAACCACCAAGATGTTCGCCATCGCCAACTGGCGCTCGTCTTCCGTAAGACCCAAACCCGCCATAACGCCATCGCGCATTTCCGCCAGATCGCCCTCATCGTTCTCCGCTTGAATCAGCAACGATTTCAACGGTCTCGCCGGATGAATCCCGAACATCGGCCTGCCAATCGCCCACAGAATCATCGCCTGCATGGACAACGCCGATTTTCCTATGCCCGTCGGGCCGACCAAGAGCATCCCCCCGCCACGACAGAGGAAGCGCCGTCGCAACAGCTCGTTCGGATCGTTGTCACGATACGCCACCAGCGCAGACAACGGCTTGGCCTCCGGCGGCGCTGCCCCCGGCACCGTCCCATCAGGAACCGGCTCGTCTTCCGAGGGCAGATAGTCGCTTGGCATCTTCGGCTCCTTCACCGGCACCCCTCCAGATCGAGCCACAGCAGGCTTTGCACCTTCTCGCCCCGCATCGCCCCCGGCAGGCGGCACGGTTGCGCCTGCCGGAACAGGGCTGGGTCACAGTGCAATGCTTCCAAAATCACCCGCAGTTCCGCCAGCACCGCCGCGCTGGGAAACTCAAACCAGCCGTGCAACGACTTCCCGGCCGTATCCACCACTGCCCGCAGCCGCAGGAATTGCCGCATCCAGTTGAACACCGCCATCATCTCCTCCTTCCCGAGCGAATCACTCTCCACCACCAGGAACGGGCGACTCACCACGTTGGCATTGCACCGGGAGTGAACCCCAGGCCGGAACAAGCTGGGACAGGTGAATTGACCCGGTGCGCATTTCTCCGTCAGCCATTCGCCGACCGACCGGAAATGCTTCCGACAATGCGCCTTCCGCTCCTCATCCGCATCGTCATCGCACGAATCGAACTTGTCCCCGATCCACACCACGCCATCCTTGGGGAAGAGGCGCAGCAGCAACCGCCAACCCTCCTTCGGATCATCCAGCAACCGGACCGGCGACGACTCCAAAACGTCCGTCAAGGCGACTTTGTGTTTGGCAACAATCAGAGACAGCGATCTCTCGCTCCGCCGCACCAGCCGCGCTTGCACCTCCTTTGCCCGCCGCCGTTCCAATTCCTCCGGCGTCGGCTGGCGGGGTGCCTGCCATGCGCCCTGCTGGCCCCGCTCGGCCTTGCCAATGGCACTCCGCAACCTCCGGTTGGCGTCGGCCACGACGCCGCTGCACGAAGTATGAAAACAAGTGATCGTCGGCGCGCCATCCAGCATGACCTTGCAATCCCGATCCCCATTTTTCGCCGTGTGCAGGTCAAGCCCCGGACACTGGCAAAATCCGCCTTCCGCCCCGTCCCACTCAATTGCCCCAAGGATGCTCTCAGCGATTCCCCGCGCATTCATGCGTCGATCCTCCTTCACCGGGTGACATTGCGCCGGCAGACGCGAAAGTGTTGCGCCAAATGCGCCTCAATTTCGGACCACCGGTAGAGCACCGAACGCCCCACCTTGTACCGAGGTAAAATTCCTTTATCCGTCCAATTCTGAACCGTTCGCACCGTTTTCTCTAGCCTTCGTGCCACTTCGCGAGTGTCGATGAATGGCTCAACTCCCGGCATTGAATGGACCGGATTCGGATTGGGATTGGGATTCGGTTTTGTGGGTTCGTTCATAGGGATTTTCCTCAGCAGTCGAACAGTTCAAATGCAGGCTTCTGGAGCACCTCCGCCACCCGGCGTTTCATCTCCCCATCGGGCCGGGCACGTCCCGTCTCGAACCGGGAAATCTCGATCTCCTTCGCCCCGACCTTCTCCGCGAGCTGCAATTGGGTCATCCCCCTCAGCGCCCGCGCCGCCCGCAATCTGTTGTTCACTGCCATGTTGGTGTTGTTGTTACCGTGGCGAACCATTCGCCACTTCAACCCGTATGGCGTGACAACCCGTGTCACCTCAGTGACAACCCGTGTCACCAGCGCAGAAAAATGAAAACCCCCGCGAGGACTAGCCTCGCGGGGGTAATGTTGCTGCGATCCCCACCTATTCTTTCCAAACAATCCCGTCGGGCCGTTCATAGGTGAACTGCCCGGCTACGCCAGCACGGGATCGAGAACCGCGATTGCCTGAAAAACGCGAGGACGGTTTCCACAGTCGCTCGAACAGATGTTCGCCGAACGCCCTCAGTGCCGAATGCGGGTCGTTCTTCCGATCCTTCGCCTCGCGCAACTTGTCGATCAACCGATCAATCGCCCGCCGCACCGCCCGCACCTGTTTATCCGCGCTCCCTTCGGAACCGGTCCGCGTGACGTTGAGTGCCTCCGCCAACGTCTCCAATTCCCGGTTCGCTTCATCTTTTTCCATTTCTGACGACAACGGATTTTGGACTACAGCCATGCACTCCTTTGCCTTCTCCCGGATCATCCGCCGCGTGGAATCGCCGTCAGCACCAAGGCTGGCCTCCTGCACAATCTCCTGTCCAAAGGCCAGTTTGGCCAATTCCGTTCCGTGCAAGCCCCCCACCGGCGGATTGAACAGCAGATAGGCCACCAGCGAAATGCCCCGCCCGTGAACGATCTCGCACTCGTTTCCATCAAATACCACCCGCCACATGCCCGCGCCCCGGCGCAACAAATACCGGGGCCCAGGCAACACCGCCGCGCCATTGTCCGAACAACCGTCGGAACCTGCCTCCACCACCGGCACGCCCACCGCCGGCACCACATTCACCGAATTCGGCGCATACACCGTCCACAGCAGGCAGTCACCCGGCAGCGTTCGCTCGCGCAACTGCCGAGTATATCGCCCCAGCATCGCTTCCACGCCGTCGTTCACTTCCCCCGCGTGCCGCCGGTAAAGGTCCAGCACTCGGTCCGCTCCGCGTCCCGCATCCACCCCGCCCAAATACGGCAATACCCGCCGCACGTCGGGAAATCCCAACAACAAATCCGCTACTTCCACCATCTTGCTCACCTGATTCGCCCGTTCCAGAAAGGCCGCGAGCATGATCTTGTCTTCGTCCTTCGGTCGCCCCTCGGTGAAGATGTCCACCTTGTAATTCCCCGCCGAATCAAACTCCTCAGCCTTCGCCGCCAACACCCCAAACCGCCGGTCGATACACTGCGAACAAGTCCCGCAGTGCGTATGCTCGTTCGAGGTTTCCCAAGTGTGTGCGCAGCTTCGCGACAGCCCGATCATAGCTCCACACCCCGCCCGCACAATGCGTCCAACCACTTCCCCCTTGGTTTCCCAGAGGAACGGGTTTTCCACCGTGAAAGCCTCTCCCGCCAGCAACGTGAACAGCCGTTGCATCCCGGCCAGCACCCGCGGATGCGTGGTCCGGGTCGCTCGGCTCCCGACTACCTGGGCGCAAACCGGGAGATTCAGACTCA
>JAYTHD010000478.1:0-8283 GCA_043732975.1 Verrucomicrobiota bacterium | reverse complement strand
GCCGCCCTCGCCACCCTCGGTCTCGGTTGGTTCTTCCTCCGCCGGAGAGTAAGGTAAGTAGAGGAGGCCGCGGCCGGAGCGCCGGTTTCCAACCGGCTTACTGTCACGACCGTCGCCTAGACTACGGTTTTGGCAGTATCGCCGGCGCAAAGCAGTCCGGCCGGGAACCCGTCGGATGTCGTGCCCGAATTGGGGCATCAGCGAGGTGGGTGGCGTTTAAGCCGGCTGGAAGCCAGCGCTCCGACAAAAGGCCGCCGCGTCGGCGGAGATAGGCGCCGCCGGGCCTCTTTCAGGGACGGTTGAAAACTGACAGGCCGCGTTGGTTGTGTCTTTGTGCAGCCATGAATTGGATGCTTCGGGGCGCGTTGATGCTTTTCGTGGGTGCGCTTCCCCTTGCCCAGGGTGCCGGAGTGCCGCCCGATTTGTCGCTTGGCCGTGCGGGGCATGCCTTCGATCACCTGGGAAATATTGGTGAGCAGGCGGAGGCGGCGGCCGCGAGCGGCGCGACTATTCTCTATACCACCGGTTTGGGCGCGCTGGGATATGGCGGATTGCCTGCCGCGGCGGAGTTGGCGGAGCAACAAAAGCGGGTGCTGGCTTACAATGACCGCTCCCGGGCCCGCGGAATTCAGCGGCTCATCGGCTACGTCTGCGCCACGTCGATCGTCAAGCTGGAGGCCTTCAACGCCCAGTGGTCCGAAAGTTTCCGCGCGCAATTCGCCACCCCGCCTTCGGATTGGCGGCAGGTGGGACGCGATGGGCGGACCCTGAGTTCGTGGTACGGTGGAGATTACCAGCCGGCGTGCATGAACCATCCGGACTGGCGACGTTACGAAAAGGCGGTGGTGCGACTCCAATTACAATCCGGCCACGACGGCATTTTCTTCGATAATCCAACGGTCCATCCGCAAGGCTGCTACTGCCGCCATTGCCTGGAGAAATTCACTGTCTGGCTCCGGGGACATGGGGTTGAGGTGGCGGACTTCACAACGGAGGCCGCACGGAGTTTGCCGGAGGATCATCCGGCCGAGTTTCTGCGCTTTCGCTGCGAAACGGCCCGCGATTTTCTGACGGACATGCGCGCCTTCGCCCGGACGGTCAAGCCGGGGGCCTATGTGACCTGTAATAATAGTCTTAATTCGCCCGAGGCGCTCTATTCCCAGGCGCGCACCTACGGCTATCACATCGGTGAAATGAGCAAGGCCGAGGACTATGTGGTGGTCGAGGATATGAAGAGTCAGCCCCGCCAATTGGCCGATGGCACGTTCGTGGAATATGGATCGACCTACCACCTGCTCCAGGGCCTGGCCCGGGGCAAGCCGGTGGTCGCGGTGACGATTGCCGAGGCGGATTACCATACCCCGGTGCATCTGGTTCGACTGGCCATGGCCGAGGCGGTGGCCAGTGGGTCCTCCTATCTGTCGTGGCCGGCCTGGCCGGAAAATGAACGCACCCGGATGGCGGCGGGCATTCGTCCACAGGCCTCCTTCTTCCGTCGGCACGAGCGCCTATTGAACCAATCAAACCCGCGCGTGGATGTCTTGTTGTTTCTCCCGTATCGACGTTTTCTGGAAACGGAGAAGTGCCGGGCAGGTGACCTGGCGGCGGCGCTGACCCGTGCGAATGTGCAATACCGGGTCATTACGGAAGAGGGCATGGCCACGGAGTTGGCGCAGCACCTGGCCGACGCGGGGGCGGTGATGGCTGAAATGCAGGATGAAAAGAAGAAGCGGTTGGCAGCGGTGCTGGCGCTTCCGGTGCTGCTGGTGGAATCGGTGTCGGTACTGACACCCGGGGAACGGGCCATGATCGCGAATTATACGAGCAACGGAGGCGAGGTGGTGGGGGCGGACGAAGGGAACTGGCCCGTGAATCTCGCGGCGGCGCATCCGCCTTCCCTGCAACTGAAGGCGCCACCGGCAGTCCGGGTCGCGCTCCAGGACCACCCGGAGGGCGTGATTGCCCACCTCTACAATCTTGGCATCGAACGGATTTCTTCCACGGAGGACCGGGTAATCCCGGCGCAGAATGTCGGGCTCAAAATTCGGATTTCAGCGCGCAAGGTCCATGGCGTCACCGTTTTGACGGCGGATCCCGGGGCGAGCGTCGGGCCGCTGAAATATACTGTAGAAAAGGGTAAGAATGCCAACTGGGTGATCACCACCGTGCCGAAACTGGAGGTGTCGGCGTTGGTGGTGATTGAATTCTGAGGCGGGGTTGGGAAGCGGGTAACGCCGGGCAATGCGGGCGCCCCGAGTTCACGCAAAAATCTCCCGCAGGACGCGAGACGGTTTGCCATCCGTCAGGTGCTGCAGTTGTCCGTTATATTGATAGGAAAGTTCGGTGTGATCGAAGCCGAAAAGCTGGAGCAGGGTGGCGTGGTAGTCATTCGGGCTGACGCGGTTCTCCACGGCTTTATGGCCGAATTCATCGGTCGCACCGTAGACCATGCCGCCGCGTACCCCGCCGCCCGCCAGCCAGGTGCTGAAACCCTGGCCATTATGATCGCGCCCCGCCTTGTCGGCCGGACCATGATTCTCGGTCACGGGCAGACGGCCAATCTCGCCGCCCCAGTGGACGAGGGTGGTGTCCAGAAGACCGCGGGCCTTGAGATCCAGAACGAGGGCGGCGGACGGGCGATCGGTTTTGCGACAGCAATCGGCGAGGCCCTGGCGAATGTTTTCGTGGTTGTCCCAGATCTGGCCATTGACGAAAAGCTGCACAAAACGGACGCCACGTTCGACGAGCCGACGGGCGATCAGGCAACGGGTGCCATATTCCTGGGTGGCGGGTTCATCGATGCCATAGAGCTTTTTGGTGGCGGCGGATTCCCCGGAAAGATCCAGGGCTTCCTTGGCGGCGAGCTGCATCCGCGCGGCCAATTCATAACTGGCGATCCGCGCGTCGAGATCGCTTTCACCCGGGTGTTGGGCCAGATGGGCGCGATTCAACTGATCGAGCAAACCGAGGTTTTGCCGCTGTACTTCGCCGCGAAGAAGTGGAGGAGCATCCAGGTTCAGGATGCGCGGTTCCCGGGCGCGGGCGACGGTCCCTTGAAACAGGGGCGGCATCCAACCGTTGGACCAATTCCGGGCGCCGTCCACGGGATGTCCGCCCGGGTCGGTCAACACAACGTAGGCCGGCAAATCCTGGCTGGCATTGCCAAGGGCATAGGTGAGCCACGAGCCGAGCGCGGGCCGACCCGGCTGGGCGCGTCCGGTGTTCATCGACCAGATGGAGGGCTCGTGGCCGTTGATATCGGTGTGCATGGAACGGATCAGGCACACGTCGTCAACGATCCGCGAGAAGTGCGGGAGCAATTCGGAGACCTCCAGGCCGCATTCGCCATGACGCTGAAAGCGCCAGGGACTGCCGAAGAGCTTTTTGCTGGCCCGATCGACAAAACTGAAGGTGACTTCGCCGCGGTAGTCCTCGCCGCTGCGCCGGGTTAATTCGGGCTTCGGATCGAACAGGTCCACGTGACTGGGGCCGCCGTGCATGAAGAGCGAGATCATGGCCCGGGCGCGGCCGCCCAGCGGGGCGATCTTTGGCTTGAGGTCAAACGTGTGGGGATCGCGGGGCTTGGCGGCGGGCGTGGCCAGCAGCTTTTGATCGCGAAGGAGCCAGGCCAGGGCCAGCGAGCCGACGCCGCTGGCATGGCGTTGCAGAAATTGCCGTCGGGAAAGGGGCGGGGAGAGGTTCATGGCGGGGGTCAATCCACGTAGAGAAATTCGTTCGAACTTAGCAGAACCTGGCAAAGACTGCGCAAGGCCTGTTCTTCAGGGACGGGTACGCCGGCGTCGGGTTTTTCAGGGGCCGTTCCGTTGGCGATGGAGGAACGGAGGTGGGCGACTTGTCGGTCCAGGAATTCCAGGGCGGATTGGAACTCGGTCCGGGAGGGCGGTCGGGCCAGCGCCAGTTGCCACGCTCGTTCGACCTGAGATTCGCGCAGGGGTCCCGCCTCCCGCCGCAGGCGCGTGGCGAAAAGGCGCGCCTGTTGCAGCGTGAAATCGCTGTTCATCAGCATGAGAGCCTGGGGGGCCACCGTGGAGCTGGTGCGGCGCTCGCAGTTCACTTCCATGACCGGGGCATCAAAGGTGTTGAGAAACGCCAGGGGACGACTGCGCCGGACTTCCACGTAGACGCTGCGCCGGAACTCGTCCTCACCCATGGCCACTTCCACCGGCATCTTGTTATCGCCTTGTTTCTGGTCGAGCCCCACGACAATCTGCCCCACCACGTCTTCGCGAACGGGGACCGGCGGACCGAAAAGTCGATCACTGAGCGCGCCGCTGACCGCGAGGAAGGAGTCGCGAATGGCCTCGGCATCGAGACGCTGCACGGAGGCGCGCCAGTAAAGACGATTTTCGGGGTCGACTTCTTCCCCCCGGGGATGGCGCGCGGAGGATTGTCGATACGCCGCGGAGGTCATGATCAATTCGTTCAGGCGCTTCAGGCTCCACCCGAGCCCGAAGTGTTCCGGATCCTCACTGGCGGGCGCGGTGAAAACGTCGGCGAGCCAGTCCAGCAATCCGGGATGGGACGGGCGCTCCCCCTGTAAACCAAAATCCGCCGGTGTCCCCACCAGGCCGCGTCCGAAATGATGCAGCCAGACCCGGTTGACGAGGACGCGGGCCAGCAGGGGATTGTTCGCGCTGGTGAGCCACTTGGCGAAGGCGAGTCGCCGTCGGGAGGTCGGGGGATTCGCCTCGGGCAGGGGCAGATCGACGCTGGCACCACTGGGAACCAGCACCGTCAGGGTGCCGGGCACGACGACTTCCTTGGGCTGCTTGGGATCGCCGCGGTGAAATCGTTGGGTGACCGGAGGCGCCCCGACCGGCTCCGTCAGGACGCTGATAAAATCTTCGACGGGTTTCCTGGCCCGTATTTCGCCGATGCGGGCATCCAGAGATTTCAGTTCATCGGCGGCTTTCTGATTATATTGGTAGAGGACGCCGGCGTTGATATTGGCGCTCGGATTATCGGCCAGGAGCTTTTTCTGTTCTTCGGTCCGTTTATCCGGTGTGGTCTTGAAGGCCATCCAGAGTGAATTGCTGATCGCGGCATCGAATTTGGTCAGGTGTTTCTGCAGGGCGGCATCGATGAACTCGGACTGTTTGGCATCCCGTTCCCGGCCCAACTTGATCGCCTCCTCTTCAACCGCAGCGGCCTTGGCACGGTCCCCAGCCGTGTAGAGCGAGATCCGTCGCTCCGCCGGAGTCCGCCACTGTTTCCAGTTGTACGCGGGTTCAAAAATCGCCCGGAGACGATAATAATCCACCTGGGGAATGGGATCATACCGATGGTCATGGCATTGGGCGCAGCCGACGGATAATCCTAACAGCGAGGTGGACACAATCTTCAGCGTATCCGCCACCACCTGATTGCGGGCGACGTCGGGATCGACCCCGCCGGTGGCGGTGCCGTCCGCCGCCATCCGCAGGTAGCCGGTCGCGATGAGCCACTCGCGTGTTTCCGGATCCTGCGCCGCGGTCTCCAGCGCCGGATGGCGCGTCAGCGCGAGCTCATCGCCCGCCAACTGTTCCACGACGAAGCGGTCGAACGGCAGATCCCGGTTGAAGGCGCGGATGACGTAGTCCCGGTATTTGTACGCCTGCGGTCGCGGGGTGTCGTCGTTGGAATAGCCATCGGAATCCGCATAGCCGGCGACATCCAGCCAGTGCCGACCCCAGCGTTCCCCGTAGCGTGGCGATTGGAGCAACTTGTGCAGCAGTCGGGGATAAGCCTGGTCGGAGCCATCCAGGGCAAACGCGGCGAGATCCGAAGGAGTTGGGGGCAGGCCCCAGAGGTCGAGGAAGGCGCGGCGCACCAAGGCGGCGGGAGCGGCCTCGGGCGAGAACGTGAGTTGGCGGGTGGCCTGCCGGGCGGCGAGAAAGGCATCAATGGGGTTTCGGACGTGCGCCCCGCTCACCTTGGGAACCGGTGGGCGGACCACCGGACGAAACGCCCAGTGGGATCGTTCCTCCGGGGTGATTTGCATGCCGGCCGTCAGGACTTCGGGTTCTTCGTGAGCGGTGGCGGCGCCGGATTCAATCCAAAGTTTGAGGGTCTCGATTTCCTGGGGCGTGGGTTTGCGATCCCGCTTGGGCATCTTGCCGGAATGGACGAGGTCGTAGAGTCGACTGGCGGCGGGATTGCCCGGGACGATGGCCGGCCCGGATTCACCGCCGCGCAGGAGGAATCGCCGGAGACGCAGATCAAGCTGACCGCGCAGTTGATCGCCTTCGCCGTGACAATCAAAGCAGTGGGCCTTGAGGATCGGACGCACGTGCTGCTCAAAGGTGAGCGGGCTTCCGGTGGCCGGCGGTGCGGCGGCGGGCGTTGTGGCCCCGAAGCCAGTCAGGCAGACCGCCCCCAGAATGGTCCCCAGAGAGGCCAACGCCTGCGGGGCCAACCGCCTGAGCCACGGCTGAGGAAATGGGACGATCACTGAGCTTTCATAGCCCAGTTAGGCCGGGTGATCGACGCGAAAATGCAGCAGGACCGAGTTTTTGCCCGAAATTGGAAGCGGGCGGCCACTGGGAGGGTGACCGCCCGCTGCGGGAGGGTGTCGAAGGTCGGGTGGTCAACCGATCAGATCGGCAGACCGGCGGCCATGCGCGCCTCGCGACTGCGGAGGCGATCACGCAACTTCTTCAAGGCCGCGGCTTCCAACTGGCGGATCCGCTCCCGGGTGAGCCCGAAATCGGCGCCAATGTTTTCCAACGTCTCCGGCTCGCCCCCGTCCAGGGCGAAGCGCCGGCGCAGAATCATCTGTTCGCGCCCATTCAGGGTCATGACCAGTTCGCGCACCAGTTCGGCGTCGGTCTCTTCCTGAACCCCCGACCACGGCATCACGGCGTTGTCGTCGGCAATGACGTCGGCGACGCGGCTGGAATCGGCATCGCTTCCCAACGGTGCATCGAGCGAGGTGGCGCCGATGGCCGCGGCTTCTTTCCAGCGCTTGATATCCTCGACTTCACAGGCGAGTTCGGCGGCGAGTTCGGCATCCGTCGGCAGGCGGCCCAACTCCGCTTCCAGCCGGGCTTCGGCCTTCTTCATCCGCGCGAGTTCCTGGACCACGTGAATGGGCAGCCGGATGGACTTCGATTGATTCGAGAGGGCGCGTTTGATGGATTGCTTGATCCACCAGGCGGCGTAGGTGGAAAGCTTGGCGCCCTTGGTCGGGTCAAAACGTTCCACGGCGCGCATCAGACCGATGTTGCCCTCGTTGATCAGGTCCAGCAGCGGCAAGCCGAAATCTTCGTATTCGCGCGCAATTTTCACCACGAGGCGCAGGTTCGCCTTGATCATGTGTTCGCGGGCGGAGTCGTCCCCGGCCTGAATGCGCTTGGCCAGTTGCACTTCCTGATCGGGCGTCAACAAGGGCGTGGCCACGGCATCCCGCATGTACAGGCGCAAAGACGTGTGCTCATCCCACGGACCGCGCTCCAGCTTTTCCGGGGCCGTTGAAATCACCGGATCGGGCTTGGCGATGACCTTCTCCAATGCCTTGGCCTCCGCCGCCGACATCTTGGAAAACTCCGATTCGATCAGATCCGGGATGCGGGATTTACCTTTCAGGAGATGGGTGTCCCCCTTGTCCAATTCGGCGTCGGGTATGGTGGCATCCTCATCCAGAGTCGGCTCGGCCTTGGGTTTGTGCGGGGCAGGCGGAACTTTGGCCGGCTTTTTGGCTTCGACGACCCAGGCGGAGGAATGGCTCCGGTCCTTCGTCTTGCTCCGGGCCTTGGCTGGGGCTGCTTCCTTGCCTTTGTCCTTGTCCTTGACCTTGTCCTTCCCTTGTGGGGCGGGCGGGCGGGCGGCGGCTCCCGCGGATTTGGTGATGGACTTGGCGGCGGGTTTCGGCGCGGTTTTTGGGGCAGTTATCGGCGCAGTTTTTGTGGCTTTGGCAGCAGGTTTTCCGGGCGGCTTGGCCACCGCTTTCTCCACGGCGGTGGGGGCGGGCTTTGACTTCTTCTCGGACTTTTTGGCCGACGCCTCGGCGGAAACCGGAGTGGTGCCGCGTGTCGCTGCGGCGGTCTTCACGGTCCGGGAGGGCTTGGCGGCTGCGGCCGCAACGGGCTTTTCGGAACGGGCGGCAGGTGGCTTGGCGGCAGCTGACGGGGCAGGTTTCCCAGCCGGCTTGGCGGCAGGGGTCAACTTTTCCGGGGTGGCGGATTTTTCCGCACCCGCTGCCTTCGGCCGTCGCGGTGCGTCGGCGACGGAAGATTTCGCCGACGGCGCCTCGCTCGCCTTTCCGGCGGCCCTGACCTTCTCCAC
>JAYTHD010000477.1:0-6453 GCA_043732975.1 Verrucomicrobiota bacterium | reverse complement strand
TCGGCGATTCGGTGGTGGGATCGGACCCCGCTGGGGACGCGGAATCGTCGGCCGCGGCGGCGGCATGGGCAGGCATATCGTGACTCATCTTCCAAAACTTCCAGTTCAAAAGTCGTGCCACCTTAAAGGACGCGACGAATCTGGCAATTCTACGGGAAATCCCTCCGTTCGCGATTTCGCCGAACCTCCCGTGCGGGCAGAATGAGTCAAAATATCCGTCGCGGTGTGCCTGGATGACGCACCTGAGGGGGGCAATCAGGCCTTCAGCGCGCCGGGCCGCCGAGCCAATCCACGGCGTTGTCCAGTACCTTCAAGACGTTGGGCTCGAAGAATACCGGGTACTGTTCGTGTCCCGGACGGAAATAGAAGACCCGTCCGCGGCCAATCCGCCAGACGCTGCCACTGCGAAAATGCTCGCCGCCGGCCCAATGCTCTTCCAGAACGACTTCGTCCGGCGGCGGTACGTGGAAGGGTTCGTCGTACATTTCTGTCTGCGGAATCGCAAACGACGACGGCAAACCGCGGGCGATCGGATGGTGGGGTAATAACACGCGGACTTCGCTCGGCTTGCCATCACCCCGATAGGCGGGAAAACAGCAGTTGGGACGAGTGAGTTGGATCTCCACCGGTTTGCCGGGTGACCGGACGTATTTGACCGTGGGCGACAGCCGATCGGTTCGCTTCGGCGCCGTCAGGCCCCGGGGAAACAGATCGGTTTCGACAAAAACTGCGCTGGTCCGTTCCGCCGCCGGCAATCCCTGCCGGGCATCGGTCCGTGCGCGTTCATTCATCGCCTCCACAAACGGCCGTGACCAATGGGCCGAATGCAGGGCGATCAATTGCAGGCGGCCTTCCCGGATCCGGCGCACGATGCCCTGCGCCACGGCGGGCTCGATTTCCATCTGGCGGACGTGGCCCCACCAGAGGAGCACGTCGGTCTGATCCAGATCCGCGAGCCCTTGCTGCGGATCATCCAGGGCCGCGGACCGAACGATCAAGCCCGGACGGGTCCTCAGGTGATCGGCAATCTGATTGCCCAACCAATTGGGGTACGCCTCCTTTTGGCGCGGTTGCCGTTCGTCCCAGACCAGCACCCGGATCGGCCGCGCGGGCGGTGAGGCGCAGCCGGCGAAGAGAAGAGCGACGCCAAGGATCAGCCAGAAGCGCCAGCGGGCGGGAATAGCGAAGGGATGCATGCCCACTTTGTGGCGCAATTGCTCCCGCTTGTCACCTTCGATGCACAAAAATGGACGGGCCCTTGCCTTTCAAACCAGTCCGGCCGTCTCCGGGAATCCGGCAAGAATGTTCAAGCTCTGCACGGCTTGACCGCTGGCGCCCTTGAGGATGTTGTCCTCGGCGCTCAACACCAGCAAACGCCCCGTGCGCGGATCCAGACGCCAGGCGATTTCCACCACGTTCGTGCCCACGACGTTCTTGGTGTCCGGCAGGGCCTTGCCTTCGAGCAACCGGACAAACGGCTCGTTCGCGTAGGCATCGAGATAACACGCGGCGATCTGCCGCCCCAGGGCTTCCGCTTCCGCCGGGGTGCCGAAGCTGGTGGTCGGAGCCAGATAAAGTGTGGTGTGGATCCCGCGATTCACGGGAATCAGGTGGGGCGTGAATTGGATTGTCACCGGCATACCCACGGCCAGTGACAGTTGCTCTTCGATTTCGGAAAGATGCCGGTGCTTGGGCAGGCCGTAGGCGCGGACACTTTCGTTGCATTCACAAAAGAGATAATCCACCTCCGCCTTGCGCCCGGCGCCGCTGACGCCGCTCATCGAATCGGCGATGATCCCCGTGGAGCGGATGATCCCCGCCCGCAACAGCGGCAGGGTCGGCAAAAGAATGCTGGTGGGATAACACCCGGGGGACGCGATCAGCCGGGCGCCCCGGATCCGGGCCCGATATACTTCCGGCAGGCCGTAAACGGATTCCGCCAACAACTCCGGAGCCGGATGTGGGTGGGCATAGAATTCCTGGTAGACGGCCGGGCTTTTGAGCCGGAAATCCGCGCTTAGATCGATCACCACGGCGCCCGCCTTCAGCAGCGGCACGGCGTATTCCGCGGCCACGCCGTGGGGCAGGGCGAGGAAAACCACGTCGGCCTCACGCGCCAGCACCCCGGCGTTGGGCTCGGTGAAGCGCAGCGTCCGCGATTTCGGATGGCTCGCGAACTTGGGAAACACCTGCGCCACGCTTTGTCCCGCGCTTTGCCGCGAAGTCACGGCCACCAGCTCCACGTGGGGATGGTTCAGCAGCAGGCGCACCAACTCTTCCCCCGAATAGCCCGAGGCGCCGACGATGGCCACCCGCACCGGTGAACGAAACGTACTCATTATCCCGCACAGCATTCATGTTCACCGCGTCATGGCAAAATGAACTGAAGCCCGGTCCGCGGACGCACCTTGGGTCTTGGAGAGGGCAGCCAGCGGTCCGATGACGGCGGCCGCCAATTTCATGGTGCGGGCGGGCGCACGACCAGCAGCGGGCGACGACTGTGCGTCATCACGGCCTCGGCCACGGATCCGAGCAGGGCCTTGGTGGCGGGCGAGTGTCCGCGGGTGCCAAGGCAGATAAGTTCCGCGCCGAATTGTTCCGCCTCCTGGCAGATGGCCGTGGCCGGATCCCGGTTTTCCAGCACGGCGAATTCGGTGAGGATGCCCCGGGCTTCCGCATCGTGGGGAACGAGCGCGCGCAGTTTTTGCCCGCTTTCGGTCACGAGTTGCCGCTGCTGTTCCTCGGTTTGTGGTTGGGCGCTGTAATGGGGGACCAACGGGCCGGGAACCTGCCAGGGCGGGAGGACGTGCACGAGCTTGATCACGGCTCCGCGGGGCACGGCGGCGTAGACGTAGGGAATGGCGCGATTGCCCAACGGGGAAAAATCCGTGGCCGCGAGCGCGCGATGAAACGGCTCCACGTGGTAATGCGGCGGTAGCGGGGTCGAACGCGGCACGACAGCCACGCTCATGGGTGCGTGATGGAGCAGGCTGCGCGAAACGGAAATGTGCCACCAGCGCTCGAAGCCGTGATATTGGTGCGAACCCACGACGATCACGTCCGCCTGCGCTTCGCTGGCGAGGTCGATCAACCGGTGGGCGATGCGACCGCTGCCGGGTTCCACGCGGATCGAGGCGGGAGCTTGGCCCAGAATTTCCGTGGCCTTGGCGAGCAGGTCCCGTTCGAGTTGGGCCTGAATTGCCGGTGGATTGCGGCTCAGCAACAACGGTCCGTGCCCACCGCGCCGGGCGCGTTCTTCCTCGGGCCAATCGACGTAGGTGACGGACACTTCCACGGGACCGGCGGACTGGAGTTCCCGGACCCAACCGAGGGCGACCTCGGCGGTGAGGGTGAAATTGAACGCGACAAAGACTTTGAGCGGACGCTCCCCGCGGCTCCAGGCCACCCAGGGAGCGGCGTCGCGGACGACCAGCGTCGGCACCGTGGCCCGCCCCGCAGTACGTTCGGAGACGCTCCCCAGCAGCCAGCGTTCGGCGGAACGATTGCCCAGCGACGAGACCACGATGCAGCGGGCGTTTTCGGTGGTGCCCAGTTCCACCAGGCGCTCGTCCGAACGTCCGACGCAAAACTCCTCCTCAACCTCCACGCCCTGGGCCCGCACGGCGTCGGCCGCAGTGGTCAATCGCTCGCGGCTGGGCCCCAGCACGGTCTGGCGGACGCCGGGGGGAAGCACGTTCAGCATGCTTTGCTCCACGACGTGGGCCAGGAGGAGGGAACTGCGGAAACGTCGGGCGACGGCGCCCGCGGCGGTGCTGGCCTGATCCCCGCCGTCGGAGAAATCGGTTCCGCAGACGACGCGGCGCGCGTCGGCGGGTGTCGCCGAGGGAGGGGAGGAGTTGGCGGGAGCGTTCATGGTCTTCCTTCTATGGCACGAAAGTAGCCACAGGAAAGCGTTGTGCCGTGAGGCCCACTCCCCGGTTCTTGCCGACCTTTACGCCGTTTTTGCGGGATCTTCCGCGGCCCGCCTTTTCCTCCGCGGATGCCGGTTGGCCAAGAAGTGTTGTGGCTTCGCCAAGTGGCGTGGAGAGCGGGGAGCCGGGGGACGTCAGTCTGGCGGGGTGAAAACAACGCTTTGGGTGCTGACCCTCCTGGCCGGCGCGAGTCTCACGGTGGCGTCGGCGCAATTGCGGCGAAACCAGGTGTCCAAGGAATTCATGCGGGAGAAACTGGCCCTTTCTCAACAGGTCCTGGAAGGGCTCGCTTTGGAGGATTTCGGGTTGATTCTCGCCAAGGCCGCCAAGCTGAGTGCGATGAGCCGGCAGGCGGACTGGCGGGCGTATGAAAATCCCGAGTACGAGCAACAGAGCCAGATCTTTCGCCGGCATGTGGAGACCCTGGCGAAGGCGGCACGGGAGAAGGATCTCGACGCCGCCACGCTGGCTTATGTTCGCATGACCATGAGTTGTGTCGACTGCCACAAGTTCGTCCGCGGCAAGTTGAGTGCGCAGTTGAATCTCCAAAGCCAGCCGATCACTCTATGAAGACCCTGCGGGAGAGTATTGCGGATCATCCGTTTTCGCTCGGACTCAAGCCGGAATATATCGACATCTTGGCGGCGGGCGCGTCGGAAACACTGGTTCAAAAGGGGGACATCCTGATTCGCGAAGGGGAGCCGGCCAATCAGTTTTATCTGATCGAGAGCGGGCATATTGCCGTCGAATCCCGCCGGCTGGCGGTTGCAGATGCGCTGGTGCAGACGGTGGGTCCGGGCGAAGCGCTCGGCTGGTCGTGGCTCTTCCCGCCATTTTCCTGGAATTTTCAGGCCCGCGCGGTGGAGGCGGGTCGGTTGCTGGTTCTGGACGGAAACCATCTGCTGGGGACGGTCGAGCAAAACCCCGGGTTCGGCTATGAGCTCATCAAGCGCGTGGCGCGGGTGGTCATCCGGCGACTCCAGGCCATCCGCAAACAGATCTACGACCTTGCCGCCGTCGAAGTCCTGAAGGCGCGCAGTGCCGCATTGGAGTCCACGCGAATCCTCTTGGAATGATCCATGCGGCGTCCCCTTCCGTCTTTCTGTGTGAATCTACCCAACTGCGAGCTTACATGAGAGCGAACGCTGCCAGCTTTGCTCCGACCGCCACTCCGCGCTTCATCCGCTGGTTTGCGGACATCCGGATCGAAGACGTGCCGCTGGTGGGCGGCAAGAATGCCTCGCTGGGCGAGATGTTCCGGGAGTTGACATCGGAGGGTGTGCGGGTGCCCGATGGCTTTGCCACGACGGCCGAGGCCTACCGCCATTTCCTGCCGGACCGACCAGCATTATGACCACTTCAAGGTGGCGCTGAGCATCGGCGTGCAGCGGATGGTGCGCTCAGATCTGGCGGCGAGTGGAGTGATGTTCACCATTGATACCGAGACGGGTTTTCGCGAAGCCGTGTTGATCAACGCGGCCTACGGCTTGGGCGAGAACGTGGTGCAGGGATCGGTCAATCCGGATGAATATCTAGTCTTTAAGCCCACACTCAAGACCGGTCACCAGCCGATATTGCAAAAGCGGGTGGGGACGAAGGAGTTCAAGCTCGTCTATGACGCGGGCGGTGGGAAGATGGTGAAGAACGTGCCGGTGCCGCCGGAGGACCGTATGCGCGCGGCCCTCTGCGATCGGGAGATTCTCGAACTCGCCCGCTGGGCCTGTCTGATCGAAGACCATTACAGCGCCAAGCGCAGGCATCCGGTGCCGATGGATATCGAGTGGGCGAAGGACGGGCGGACCGGTGAATTGTTCATCGTGCAAGCCCGGCCGGAGACGGTGCAGTCGCGGAAGGCGGTGGAGATCATCGAACTTTACCAACTGAAGCGGCGCGGTCCCGTCCTGGTGACCGGACGAAGTGTCGGTGAGCGGATCGCCACGGGCCCGGTGCGGGTGATTCCCAGTGCGGAGTTCATCGGGCAATTCCGGGATGGCGAGGTGCTGGTCACGGACAAGACGAATCCCGACTGGGAGCCGATCATGAAACGGGCGGCAGCCATCGTCACCAACCGCGGCGGACGCACCTGCCACGCCGCCATCGTGAGTCGGGAACTGGGTGTGCCGGCCATCGTCGGGACCGAAAATGGAACCCAGATTCTGCGGGCCGGCCAGGAAGTGACGGTGAGCTGTGCGGAAGGGGATGCCGGCTTCGTCTACGACGGGAAACTCGATTTCGGCGTGCAACGGACCGATCTCGGGGAACTGCGGCGTCCGCGGACAGGGGTGATGATGAACGTGGGCAACCCGGAGCAGGCCTTCGGTCTTTCCTTCATTCCCAACGACGGCGTGGGCCTGGCGCGGGAGGAATTCATCATCAGCAATTATATCAAGATCCATCCGCTGGCCCTGCTGAATTATGGCCGGTTGACCGATTTGAAGGTCAAGGCACAGATCGATCAGTTGACGATGGGTTATACGGACAAACCTCAATATTTTGTCGACAAGCTCGCGCAGGGCGTGGC
>JAYTHD010000476.1:0-6609 GCA_043732975.1 Verrucomicrobiota bacterium | reverse complement strand
TTCCAGCCTGGCCGCGGTTTTCTCCACGGAGTAACATTCGATGACGTCTCCCTCCTGGAGATCGTCAAAGCCCTCGACTCGTAAACCGCATTCCATGCCGAGGCGCACTTCGTTGACCTCGTCCTGGAAGCGTTTGAGGGTTTGGGAAACACCCTCGTAGATGACGTGTCCGCCGCGCCGGACCCGCATTTTGCCACGGACGAGTTTGCCGGCGGAGACATAACAGCCGGCCACCTTGCCGCCCTTCGACATTTCGAACACTTTCCGCACCTCGGCCGAACCGACGTTGACCTCGCTCAGCAGCGGATCCAGCAGACCCGCCATGGCTTCCTTCACCTGATCGATGAGTTCGTAGATGATCGCGTAGAGCTTGATCTGAACGCCTTCCCGCTTGGCGGCCACCGCGGCGGAGCTGTCGATGCGCGTATGGAACCCGAGGATCGTGGCATTCCCGGAGGCGGCCAGGAGGACGTCGGATTCGGTGATGGCGCCCACGGCGTTGTGAATGATCTCCATCGTGACCTTCTTCGCCTCGATCTTCCGCAAGGCTTCGCAAATCGCCTCGACGGAGCCCTGGGTATCGGCCTTGACGATCACCTTGAGAACCTTCGCGCCCAAGTCGTTGATCTGTCCGAAGAGATCTTCCAAGGATTGACGCTTGGGCCGGACGCCGTCCAATTCGGCCTTCTTGCGCGAGTTGAACCGTTCCTCGGCCAAATCCCGCGCGGCGCGTTCATTTTCCACGGCGCTGAATTCCGAACCGGCTTCCGGCACCCCGTTGAGGCCCAGGACCCGAACGGCGTAGGAAGGCGTGGCCTCCGTCAAACGCTGGCCGTCTTCATTCATCATGGCCCGCACCCGGCCGTAGTGCTCCCCGCACAAAATCACATCGCCCAAACGCAAAGTGCCCTTGCGCACCAGGACCGTGGCGACGGGTCCACCGGGTTCGACGCCGGACTCGATCACGTTGCCCTTGGCCTTGCGGTCATGGTTCGCGCGCAATTCCAGCAACTCCGCCTGGAGCAGGATGGCCTCGATGATCTTGTCGACGCCCATGCCGGTGAGGCCCGAGCACTCGACGTACAGGGTATCACCACCCCACTCATCCGGAATGAGGCCGCGATCCTGGAGTTGCTGCTTCACCCGGATGACATTCGCCGCCGGATGATCGCACTTATTGATGGCGACCATGATCGGAACCTTGGCGGCTTGCGCGTGCGAAAGGGCCTCGATGGTCTGGGGCATGACGCCGTCGTTGGCGGCGACCACGAGGATGACAATATCGGTGACGTTGGCACCGCGAGCCCGCATGGCCGAAAAAGCCGCATGGCCCGGCGTATCCAGGAACGTCAGTTGCATCGACGCTCCCGTGACGGGATGCGGATAGGCAATGGTATAAGCCCCGATATGCTGGGTGATGCCTCCGGCCTCGCCGGCGGCGACGTTGGCCTTGCGGATGCGATCCAGCAGCGTGGTCTTGCCGTGATCGACGTGGCCCATGATCGTCACCACGGGCGGACGCGGCTTCAGGGATTCGGGCGTGTCCTCCTGATCCAGGGAGACTTTTTCCTCGCGAGGGACATTGACGCTATGGGCCGACTTATCGCGCTTCTCCGTTTCAAAACGGATGCCGTGTTTCGCACAAAGCTTGATCGCAACCTCGGTATCCACCGTCTGGGTGACCGTGGCAAAAACGCCCATTTGCATCAGATCTGCAATGATCTGGAAGGGCTTCTTGTTCATTTTTTCCGCGAGCTCACGCACCACGATGGGCGGGCGCAGGATGATCGTGGGCGCTCCGTCGGCCAAAGCCAGGCGGGCAGCGGAGGCACTTGAACCCGGTGCCCCTCGCGGCGGCCCTCCGCGGTCGTCGCGTCCTCCGCCCGGGCCGCGCTGAGGCTGCTGGGCAAAGGGAGCGCCGCGCTGGCCGAAGCCACCGCCGCGCTGACCGAACGCGCCACTGTTGCGCTGATTGCCACCAAAGTTGCCACCGCCACGCTGACCGAATGAGGGCGGGCCGCTTCGTTGCGGCGTCTGCGGCTGAGGCACGGGACCGCGGCGATCAGGGCCGCCTGGCTGGCCTGCCGGACCGGGGCGCTGCCCGGCGGCGGCGGGCGTCGCCGGCCGTTGACCCCCCGCAGGAGCGGGACTCGCACCCGGACGGGGCGGACCCGAGCGCGATTCTTCGCGACGCTCGTTGCCACCACCCGTGCGGCGTCCGTAGCCAAATTTGGAAAGATCGATCGAGCCGATTTTCTGGCCCAACTGCGGCTTCGGGGGCTCCGGCGTCACCGACGACGACGGTGGCACCGGAGCCGCCCCACCTTCACCGGGGCTGGCACCTCCGTCCGCGGCACCATCCATGGGAGGTGTCGCATCCGGTTGCCCACCAACGTCCTCCTCGGCTCGGATATTCGAAGTCGACATCACCTCGGGTTCGGGCTCCAGTTCGAACTCGGGCTCTGCTTCCGGCTCCGGGGCGCGGATCAATTCCACCGGCGGTGGCTCCGGGGCGGGAATGAGGGTCACCGGCGGCGGTTCCACGGGCTTCGGATGCGAGTGCGCGCGCATTTCCGGCGTACTTCCCGCGGTTGAGCCGGCAATTTCAGACCCCTGGGCTTCGTCCTCAGCGGTTGGACCGGCGCCGCGCTCTCCCGGCCGATTGGCGAGTGGTCGCAGTTGCTCCTCCAGATACTCGCCGGTGATCTTGTCGAGCGAACTCGACGGGACCTTTGCGGCGGCAATGCCCAACTCCCTGGCTTTAGCCAGGACGAACTTGCTTTCCAAGTTCAATTTCTTCGCGATGTCGTAAATCCGAATCGGCATGTATGCCCTTTTCCTAAATTCCACCGCCCCGCCGCGGCTGTCATCAGCCGAATCCAGCGGGGCGGAGTCTGGTCCGCAAGCCCGTTACGCAGCAGTCGGCTCCGTCTTTCGACGAGCCACTTCGCCCTGAGCAGCAATCAAAATCATTCCCGCGGCCTCTCCAATGCCAGGGATCTCCGCGATGTCGGCCGGATCCACTTCCGCCAACTCGGCCACCGAGTGAAACCCCGACTGCACCAGCACGCGGGCCTGGCCGGGGGTAATGCCCGGGACGCCCGCCAACTCCGCCTCCGCATGCGCCACTTTCCCGGCAAATCCAGGAATAACCTCCTCTTCACCCTCAACCGAAATCTTCCAGCCGGTCAAACGTTCGGTCAATCGGGTATTGTGCCCGCGTTTGCCGATGGCCAGCGAAAGCTGATCCATCGCACAGGTCGCCAGGATATGCTTTCGCACCTGATCCACCTTCACCGTCCGCAACCGGGCGGGATTCAACGCATTCGCCACCAACTGGCGGATGTCCGCCGACCACGGAAAGATATCCACCTTTTCGTTGTTCAGCTCGCGCACGATGTTCTTCACCCGTTGACCCCGCAGGCCCACACAGGCGCCCACCGGATCCACCTTGGGATCCCGGCTGAAGACCGCCAGTTTGGTCCGGAAGCCCGGTTCACGGGCCATGGCCTTGATCTCAATCGTTCCGTCATTCAGTTCCGCCACTTCCAGCTTGAACAACGTGATGACGAAAGCGATGTCGGCTCGCGAAAGAATGATCTCCGGTCCACGATCCGTTTTCTCCACCGCCTTGACCAGTGCCCGGATCCGTTCGCCGACCTGATACTCTTCAGTGGGCACCCGTTCCCGATTGGGCATTACGGCCTCAAACTTCCCCAGATCCAGATACACATCCGAACGTTCGAAGCGTCGCACCGTGCCGCTGACAATATCGCCCTCGCGCTGCTTGAATTCCGTGAAAACCAGTTCCTTCTCGGCCCGCCGCACCTGTTGCATCAAGGCCTGCTTGGCAAATTGCGCGGCAATGCGGCCAAAGCCCGCCGGGGTGACCTCCTTCTCCACTTCGTCACCCAATTGCGAATCCGCCTTGATCCGGCGGGCGTCAAAAAGCGCGATCTGATCGTGCTTCGACAGAACCCGCTCCGCCACGATCAGCTTGGCCCACGCCTGGATATCACCCGTCTTCGGATCAATCGAGACCCGCAACTCACGCGCGGGTCCAACTGCTTTTTTGGCAGCAGCCAGCAGGGATTCCTGGATCGCGGCAAACAGCCGTTCCCGGCTGATGCCCTTTTCCTTCTCCCAAAACTCCACCCCTGCGATTAATTCAGCATTCATAGTGCTTAGCCACCATCCCCGACCCATCATGGGTAACAAAAAAGCCGGCAGTTTTGGCTCCGACTTTCTCATGCCAGCTGGCCCGGCTTAGGAACTGTTAACGGTCGACATGGTAGGTTTTCACCCGACCAAACGTCAAGCCAGGTTTTCGGGTTCTCGCGAAACCGGCAAGCCCGCATGTTTTACGCACAAGCGTTTTTAAACAAGCACTTTATGATTATTTATCACACCCCATCGAAGGTCCCGCGCAGCCGGCCGGGGGATTTCGCCCGCCGTCGCCTGTCGGAGCCGGTTACCAATTCCCGACGGCACGCACGGAGCGGGGATCCCAAACTCAAGGTACGGATTTGGCCTGTTCAATCAGCTCCCAGAACTGCGGATTCTCCTGCAAGGCCTCATCCTCCCCGGTCGGTAAACTGGAGCGAAAGAGAAAATCCTTGAGGGTATTTCGACTAAGGATCCGGTGGACCACGACGCCCAGCGGATGGCGCTCGAAATAGACCCGATAGTCTCCCAGATGATAACGCTTCAAGGTCCGGCCACCGCGGGTGAGCGAGCCAAAAGTGGAGTCCGACTGCACGTCCTGAGGCAACCCGCGGAACTGCCCCAGCACGTACAATTGGAGCTCCTTGGGGAGCTTCGCCAATTCGGCCGCACTCGTCGGATTGAAGATGATCTGAAACGGCTGCACCGAATTTCTTTCGATCATTCCCGCGTCCCGATCAAACCGAAAACCGCAACTCGTCCCGCGCGCCCCGGGCACTTTCACACCCGCACCCGGAATTGCTCGCCCTTCTTGAGACTCAAGGCAAAACCGGCGAGCAACTCCGGGATTTGCTTCAAATCATTCAGGTGGACCATTTCAACCGGCGAATGCATGTAACGGTTCGGCAGACTGATCAGCGCGCTGGGAATGCCACCACGAGTCCAGAAGATGACGTCGGTGTCGGTGCCCGTCGACGCACTGCTCGCTTCGTGCTGGATCGGGATCGCCTTGTGCGCGGCAACCGCCTCCAGGCGGGCCACGACTTCCGGATGATTGCACCCGCCGTGGGTCAGCGCCGGACCCTTGCCCAGGCTGACATCGCCATGCTGTTCCTTGCTCACCGTCGGGTAATCCGTCGCGTGGGTCACATCCACCACCAACGCAAGGTCCGGCTTCAGCGAGTACGCAATCTGCCGCGCCCCCAGAAGTCCCACTTCCTCCTGTACATTGGCCACGGCACAGACTTCGCAGGCCAGTTTTTTCGCCTGAGAATGCAACAGACGCAGGGCTTCCGCGACCGACCACGTGCCGATGCGATTATCAAAGGCTCGCGCCACCGCCAGGTCATCGCGCAGCAGTTCAAACCGGTCGTTCAGTGTGATGGGATCCCCAATCCGCACCAACTTCAGAGCTTCGTCCCGACTGCGCACTCCGATATCGATGAAGAGGTCGTGGATCTTGGGGACCTTGGGCTCCCCTTCCAGCTTGGTCAGGTGGATCGCCACATTGCCGACCACACCCAGAATTGGACCGCTCCGGCTGTGCACGGTCACCCGCTGGGCGCGGGTGATTCCCGGATCGACGCCCCCGGTCCGCTTCACATAAATGAACCCGGCATCGTTGATGTAATTGACGACCAGGGCGATTTCGTCCGCGTGGGCGGCCAGCATCAGGCGGGGTCCCTTCCCCTTGTTCAGCACCGCGACCGTGTTGCCATAGGCGTCCGAATAGGTTTCGTCGGCGAACTCCGCCACGTAATCCCGCCAGACTCGCAGACCCCGCACCTCATGTCCCACGGGACTTGGGGTATTGACGAGTTCTTCGAGAAAACGGAGCGATTCAGTACGCATGGCGGCACTCATAGCGGAAAGGTTGGTGAGCGGAAAGGGCCGCCGGGATTTTCTCTTCGATCCGGCCGGCATTTCCCGTGGCCGGTCTTTTTTTGTAATGGACCAAAGTGAGCGTCTAAGATTGGGCCATGGTTTTGTCCGTGGTGAAATTTGGCGATCCCGTCCTGCGTCGGAAAGGCGCTCCGGTGGAGCGGGTCGACGAAGAGGTTGCGCAATTCATTGCCAACCTGTTTGAAACCATGTATGCGGCGCGCGGCGTGGGTCTCGCCGCCCACCAGGTGGGGGTCGCCCGGTTGATCTGCGTCATTGATGTCCGCGATATCAAGGACCGGCCTTCGCAACTCTGGATTCAGGGTCAGCCCGCGGACGTCGCCGCCTTCATGCCGCTGGCGCTCATCAACCCCCGGATCACGCCCCTCGGCGAACGCGTCCGCGGACCGGAAGGTTGCCTCAGTTTTCCGGAAATCTTTGGCGACATCGTTCGCCCCTCGGAGGTGGAGGTCACCGCGTTGAACGAGCGGGGCGAGTCCTTTTCCTTCCGCGCCGGCGGTTTGCTCTCCCGGGCCGTTCAGCACGAGGTGGATCATTTGAACG
>JAYTHD010000475.1:0-3918 GCA_043732975.1 Verrucomicrobiota bacterium | reverse complement strand
GGATCCATTCGCGATGTGCAGGACCTGCGCCACGCTGGGTTCGGCGGTGCGCTCGCATTCACAAGTCTGGACGCGATCAGGTTTCCCGAAATTCTTGAGGAAGTAGCTCGCGATCTGCGAATCGGGCAACTGCAACGCCCGGGTTCCCGACGGGTAGTCGAGCTGGACCGCATCGCCGTTGGCCGTCAGGCGCTTGAACTCAGTGGGGACGCCCGTGACCTGCGAATAGGCATCCAGGATCACTTCGGCCATCAGGCGGCGGGGATAATAGCGGGCGTAATAGCGGGTATCGCCCGCGTTGCCCGGCAGCGCCTGGCTGCTGCGCTGATAGGTCTCGCTGCGCAGCATCTCGCGCATGAGCCGCTTCAAATCATACTTCTGGGCGACCAGATATTCCGCCGTTGCGGCGAGGAGCGGCTCGTTGCTGGGCGGGTTGCTGAGACGGAGATCATCGACGCGATCCACCAGTCCCACGCCGTAGAAATTGGCCCAGAGCCGATTCACAATGGCGCGGGCAAAATACGGATTTCCCCGCGAGGTGAGCCATTCCGCCAAGTGGATCCGCCGATCCTTGGGATCGTTAAACTCCAGGGCCGCGCCGTCCAGGGGACGCGGCTTCTGCGGCCGCCCGGTGCGGGGTTGAACCAGATCACCGCTGGCCGCGGAGACGAGCAGGCGCTCTCCATCAATGTCCGTGTTCTTGGCGCGCACCCGCGAGAAGAGATTCGCCAGGGCAAAGTAATCGTCGTTGGTCCATTTTTCGCTCGGATGATTGTGGCAGCGGGCGCACCCGACACTCATGCCCATGAACGCCTGCGTCGTGGTCTCCGCCATCGAACGCGGATCGTCATGCAGGAGGAAGAAATTGCCGGCTCCGGTCGCAAAGGTGCTGCCCTGCGCCGTCAGCAACTCGCGGGCGAATTCGTCCCAGGGACGATTCTGCTCCACCTGCCGGCGAATCCAGGTGTAATAGGCGCGTGCCGGCGCGGACTTCAGGGTCTTGGAATTGACCAGCAACAGATCACTCCATTTGTAGGCCCAATAGTCGACGAATTCCGGACGCTGGAGCAGGGCATCGATGACCCGATCGCGCTTGTCCGAACGGGCATCCGCGAGGAATTCGCGCGCCTCCGCGGCCGTCGGGAGGATGCCGAGGGTATCAAGAAACGCGCGACGCAGAAACTCGCCGTCGGAACTCCGCGGACTGGGCGGCAGGTTGAGTTCCCGCAGTTTGGCGTGGACCTGTTCGTCGATGAAATTCCGGGCCGGCAGTTGGGCGAACAGTTCCGCCGCCATCACGTTGGTATAGGGCGAGGTGACGAAACCAACGGCGACCTGGCTGAGGTACCACGCGGTGATGCCGGCTTCACCATAACCGACCACCTTGACTTCGCCCGTGTCCCCGACATTCGCGACCGTCTCCTGCGCGCTGGTATATTTGGCCCAGCGGGTGACGTCCTCGGTGTGGCCGTCGCTGAAGGTGGCGCGGACCTGAAGCGTGTGCGGACTTCCAGGGCCGAGCGTGGCGTGCTCCGGCGAGACGGCGAGGCGGACGAGTCGTGGATCGTTCTCGCGCGGGCCGGGCGCACCGCCGGCGATCCAGCGGGCCAGGGTCGTGTACTCCGGTGAATCGACCTCAAAGCGCTTGCCACCCTTGTGCGGCAACGTGCCGGTGGCCTTGAGCAGCGTCAGACTGCGGCCCGGATCGGCGAGGTTGAGTCGACGCCCGCCGGCGTTGCGGGTGAGGGCCGTCCAGTCGGCCTCGTCATTATATCCACGCAGACTGAGATAAAACCCATTTTTTCCACCCGCAGCGCCATGACACGCGCCGGAGTTGCAGCCCGCCTTGGTCAGCACCGGCTGGACGTGATTGCGGAAAGTGGGCTCGGTGATCGCCTGGACGGGCGTTGCGTCGGAACCCTGGCAGAAGACCTGGGTGAAGAGACTGATCCAACAGGCGATGGCGCAGGGACGAGCGGCGGACATAAGTGAACGAGAGACGGGAAACTTCGGCGTCGGATGAATTGAAAGACCGCGGGCGGTGTTCAGGCGAACAATTCGCGGATCGGTTGCGTGCCAAAATCCACCAGCGGATACGGACGGCCCTGGGGACCAGGAAGATGGGTTTCGACGTCCAGTCCGAGGCTGTGAAAAATAGTGGCAACAATCTCGCTCGGCTTCACCGGACGTTCCGCGGGATAGGCTGCGATTTCGTCGGACTTGCCCACCACGCGACCGCCCTTGATGCCACCGCCGGCGAAATAAACCGTCCAGCAGGCGGGCCAATGGTCGCGGCCACCGGTGGGATTGATCTTCGGAGTGCGCCCGAATTCTGCGAGATTCGCCACCAGGGTGGAATCCAGCATCCCGCGCTGGTGCAGGTCTTCAATCAGGGCGCTGTATCCTTGATCGTACATCGGACAGACGATGTCCTTCATGCCGGCGATGCTGGTGAAGGGCTTGGATCCGTGAATGTCCCAGGTGATTTCATCGAACACGGTGATGAAGGTGTTGAGCGTCACGAAGCGGACGCCGCGCTCGACCAGGCGCCGGGCGAGCAGACAACTCTGGCCGAAGCGGCTGGCGCCATAGCGTTCGCGGACCTTGGCGGGCTCGCGGGTGAGGTCGAAGGCTTCGCGGGCCTTCTCACTCGTCATGAGCCGGTAGGCGGCGGCGAAGTTGGCGTCCATGAGCTTGGCGCTTTCGCTCGCCTCGAAGTTGCGGATCGCGCCTTCGACGATGCCGCGCAATTCCTGTCGGCGTTGCAATCGCGCCTCACCAATTTCCACGGGCGGTCGCAAATCCGGGACCTTGAAGTCCGGCTTCGACGGATCGGCGTTGAGGACAAACGGATCGAAGGCCTTGCCGAGGAAACCCGCGTCCTGTCCGTGCGGCATCCCGCCCCCGGTGCTGCCCATGGGTTCCGGCAGAATCACGTGAGCGGGCAGTTCATT
Organism: Verrucomicrobiota bacterium; assembly: GCA_043732975.1. Classification (GTDB taxonomy): domain Bacteria; phylum Verrucomicrobiota; class Verrucomicrobiia; order Limisphaerales; family UBA9464; genus CANIZL01. The sequence goes on along the minus strand of JAYTHD010000475.1, from coordinate 964 downwards.
GCGGCGTCCCCGCAGATATTCCAGCGCGCAGCCGGCATGCGGGGTGTTGATGCCGCCGGCAAACAACCGCCCGGTTTGCATGAGCTGATGTCCGGTGTCGTGGACGGCCGCCGCGGTGTGGAAGACCGATCGCACCAGCGAGAATTTGTCGCCGAGCGCCGCGTGTCCGGGCAGCAGTTCGGAGATTTGAAAATCGCCCTTGGTGGAGATCGGGTTGAACGGACCGCGCACCTCCCGCGGTGCGTTGGGTTTGAGGTCGAACAGATCGAGCTGCGACGGCGCGCCGAGGTTGAAGATGAGGATGGCGGAGCGGCCGTTGTCCTTGACCGGCTGGCCGACCGCCTCGGCCGCCTGCGCCTTCAAGGCGCCAAATTTCGCGAGGGTCAACCCCAACGCACCCAGGGCGCCCACCTGAAGGAAGTCGCGGCGGGTGCGCCCGTCGCAGGTGTTCACCGATCCGTCGCCTGTAAACGTAAGCATAAGCCTGTAGCCGATTGAAAAAGAGAGACGCCCAAGGGTGGCCTGAATTCAATGCGTTGACGAGTCAGGAATTGCATTTTTGTGGCGGCCACCGCGGATCGCCAGTGCGCGCCGCTGAACCTGGCCAAATGGCGAACTTGACGCGGTTTCGCGAAGAGCCACAGCGAAACTGCGGAGCACACATTTAACCGCGGATTTCGCGGATAACGCGGATTGGGAGGGGCTTTATCCGTGCCATCCGCGTAATCCGCGGTTCTAACTTCTTTGGGTGCGCGGTTTGGTTTTCAGACCTCTGGTTTCACTCTGAATCCTCCTTGCGCCGTTGGGGCATGCGCCGCAGAGGGGCCTGTTTCGAAAAATCCCTCGAACCAGGCCCACCGGTAAGTTGTGAACTGCCTATGGACGTGTGAATGTCTCCGCCTCACCCGACGGTCACGGGCACCAAGGTCATGGTGTCGTTGCCGAAAATGTCGATCACCTTCAC